>CANRDR010000015.1 GCA_947629425.1 uncultured Bacilli bacterium
GTTCTTCTGAAGAGGATTGGTTATATAATTCAATTCTTCGTATATAATTTTTATTTTTTTGAGTACTTTTACTCTATTTACATTATACTTTATAATTTTGCTATTTACAAGTACATTTATTTATGTTATATATTAATTAAGAAAGTACATCGATTGATTTAGGTTCGATGCTTTCCAAATTTTGTTTTAATTTTGAAAAGACATCATTCACCCCCTGTGGAAATGATGTCTTAATTGTTTTAGTTTACTTATTTATATAAGAATATATAATATAGCAAGTATAAACATTAAGATAATTATGATTTGATAAAATATTTTATCCTTCATAAGCCCTCCTTATTCTAGGAAAGCGCCATCACCACAGTTAATCGATGTACAAAATACACATTATCATACTAATTAATTTAATGCAAATCATTGATTTAAAGAATCTGTTTAAATTTTTGAACAGATTTTTTAAATGTATTATATAATTTATTAAATTGTCTATACCTTTTTAATTTTTTGTATGCAGATTTTTATTATTTATATATTTTAATATTTTTTTATAATATTTAAACAATTGAATAAATATATTTCATAAGTTATAATTTAATTGGTGGTAATATGTTAGATTTTATTAAAGATAATTCAATACTTGTAATTCCTAATAATATAAAAGAAAACATAATAAAAAATGTAAGAATAAATAATAAAACATTAAACATAAAAGTATTTTATTTAGAAGAATTTATCAATAATTTAACATATACATACAATGAAGAAACTATATATAATTTAATGAAACAAGAAAATATAAACTATAATATATCTTTAATATATCTAAATAATATAAAATATATAGATTCTAACTCTAATATACCTAAATTAAATAAACTAAAAACAATAAAAGATAATATAGATAATTATTTAATAAAAGATAAATTATTTAAGAGTCTTATAAAAAATAAAAAAATAATAATATATGGATATGATTATATAACTAAATATCAACAATCTATTTTAAATACATTAGATAATATTGAAATAATAAATAAAGATTATAATAAATATAATCATAAAGTATATAAACTAAATACTTTAGAAGATGAAGTAATATTTGTTGCTGAATCTATATCTAAATTAATTAATAATGGAATTAATATAAAAAACATATATCTAACTAATTTAGATGAAACTTATTATACTACTATAAAACGAATATTTAATATGTATAATATTCCAGTTAATCTAAAGATAAAAACAAGTATATATAAAACTAGTATAGGTATGTATTTTATAAATAATTTAACAAATAATATAGATAAATTATTAAATGATATAAAAAATAAATTTGATTTAAATAATACAAGAAATAATGAAATATATAATAAATTAATAAATGTATTAAATAACTTTTACTTTACTAATAATTATATTGAAATAAAAGATAATATAATTAATGTAATGAAAAAAACATACTTAAATAACGTTAATTATAATAATGCAGTAAATGAAATAGATATAAAGAATAATATAATAGATGATGAATCATATGTATTTTTATTAGGATTTAACTTAAATAAATTTCCAATAACTATAAAAGATGAAGACTATATAGAAGATAATGTTAAACCAAATATATTAGAAACATCTACTTATATGAATAAAATAAATAAAGAAATATATTATAAAATAATTTCTAATATAAAAAACTTAACTATAACTTATAAAGAAAAACACTTAAATGAAGTATTTTATCCTAGTTTATTAATAGAAGAATATAATATGGAAGTATTAGATAGTATAATAGAAATTAGCAATTACAGTAATACTATAAATAAAATAAAACTAACTAAATCATTAGATAATTTAGTTAAATATAATATAAAAGATAATAAACTTAATATATTATATTCTAATTATAAAATAGATTACATGTCTTATGATAATAAATTAGATAAATTAGATATAAATCTATTACATAAATATTTAAATAATTCTTTAATATTAAGTTACTCTAGTATGGATAACTTTTATCATTGTTCTTTTAAATTTTATTTATCTAATATATTAAAATTAGATATATTTAATACAACTATACAAACTTTTATAGGTAATTTATATCATTATACATTGAGCAAATGCTTTGATGATGATTTTGATTTTGATAAAACTATAAAATATTTCTTAGATAATAATGAACATGATACTGATGCTAAATCATTATATTTTTTAAATAAAGTTATAGAAGAACTAAAATTTATTATAGACGAAATAAAATATCAACATTCATTAGGTAATATAGATGAAGTATTATTAGAAAAAAAAGTTAGTGTGGAAATACCTGGAATTATTAACACTACTTTTAAAGGTTTTATAGATAAAGTATTAAGACATGGTAATAATATTATGATAATAGATTATAAAACATATGATATAGATATTAAACTTAATCTAATAAATTATGGATTATCATTACAATTACCAATATATTTGTTTTTAGCTAAAAACATAAATAAAGATTATAAAATAATAGGTTTTTATTTACAACAAATATTATTTAATAACTTTAATAAAGATAAAAATAAAACAGTTAATGAACAAAAAATAGATAAATTAAAATTAAAAGGATATAGTTTAGGTAATGAAGTATTATTAAGTGAATTTGATAAAACTATAAATAATAGTGAACTAATACATGGTATGAAAATAACTAATAAAGGTTTTGGAACTTATTCTAATGTATTAACAGAAAAAGAAATAAATAAAATAATATCTATTACTGAAAATAAAATAAAAGAATGTATAGATTCTATAAAAGAAGGTAAATTAGATATTAATCCTAAAGTAATAGATGGTAAAGATATAGGTTGTACTTATTGTAAGTTTAAAGATATATGTTATAAAACTAATAAAGATAATGTTTATTTAGATAAAATAGATAACCTAGATTTTTTGGAGTGATAAAAATGAAACAATATAAAAATATACTATTACTAATAATAAATAATATAATATTATTTAGTTTTACATTTTATATATTAAAATCATGGAATTATCAAACTATAAACATGATTAATATACAAGAATATTTAAAAAAATATGGTGAACTACCATTTATTATCTTATTTTTTATAACAATTGGTATAATAATTAATTATCTAATAATATCATCTAATATTAAAAAACATACAATATTATATTTAGAAACATATAAAGATAATAACTCTATCTTTATAAATAAAAAAGGTAAAATTATTGTTTATACTAAAAGAAATGTTTCTTTAAAAGAAGGTAAATTTTATGAAGTAGAATTAGAAGACAAACAAATAAAAAAGATAATAAAAGTAAGTAATGAAATATTTAAAATAAAAAAGAAAAAAATTTATTATTGGAGAAATATATATTTATTAAATAAATACCATGAAAATATAATGTTATTGCCTGTATTTTATATAATGCTTATAATATTTATAATGAATGCATTAATTAATAATAATGCTAGAATACTCTTCATTATATTATCAATAATACCTTTAATAATTATAATTTTAGATTTAATATATAAAATAAAATTGAGCAATGATATAGAACCTAATATAAACGAATTTAATAATTTAGTTTATGTATATGATAAATTCAATAATGATATAAAGTTTAAAAATAAAATAAATAAAATCTTATCATATATAAAAATATCTATCATATCACTATTACTTTTATTAATTTTATATATGTTTTTTAGATTAGATAGATCAATATATATAATATTAATTATATTGTTATTAATTCTTATAGTATTATTATTAAAAGAAATATTTATTATTAAAAATAATGATAAAATGTTAAATATTTTATATAAAAGTTGCAGTATGATATTCTTTATGTATCTTTTTGGCTTTTTAATATTTTCATCAATCATTATAATAAAAGAAAAAGCATATATAATGTTATTATTTATTATACCATTTTTGATAGCAGGAATACTTATAATAAAAGATGAATTCTTTAAAAAATAAAAGGAGGTATCAATATGCCTAAATGGACTAACGAACAAGAACTTGCAATAACAGAATCTGGAAAAAATATATTAGTATCTGCTGGTGCAGGTAGTGGAAAAACTGCTGTTCTAACAGAAAGAGTTATTAGAAAATTAAAAAATGGAACAAGTATTAAAAACTTACTAATACTAACATTTACTAATAATGCAGCACATGAAATGAAAACAAGAATAAAATCAGCAATAAAAGATGCTATAAAAACTAATCCATCTTTAAAACAAGAACTTGATTATATTGATAATGCTTATATAACAACATTTGATGCATTTTCATTAAGTATCGTAAAAAAATATCATTACGTATTAAATATAGGTAAAGATATAGGAATAATAGATTCTAGTATAATAGATTTAAAAAAAGAAGAAGTGTTAGATAATATATTTTTAGATTTATATACAAAAAAAGATATTAAATTTTTAAAACTAGTTGATTTAATATGTACTAAAGATGATAAAATATTAAAACAATATATACTAAATATAAATAACAAATTAGATTTATTAGTAAATAAAGAAGAATTTTTAAATAATTATATTAATAACTACTACAATGAATCTAATATAAATAACATAATAGATGATTTCGTAAAGCTATTAAAAGAACAAATAAATATAATAAAAGAATACTTAAATGATTTATCTAGTGAAGTAGACAGCAAATATATAGATGAGTATACTAAATCATTAACACCATTATTTTTATCTAATACATATGAAGAAATAAAAAATAACTCAAATATAAATTTAAAACAATTAAGAAATGCTACTGATTTAGGTAAAACATTAAAAAAAGAAATGAATGACTTAATTAAAGATATTAATAACAAGTGTTATTATACAAAAGAAATGTTATATGAACAAATATATTCTACTAAAGAATATGTAGAACCTATTATAGAAATAATCATTAATTTAAATAAATCTATACAAGAGTTTAAACATAAAATAAATAAATATGAGTTTAATGATATTAGTATTATGGCAATAAATATTGTAAAAAATAATCCTGATATAAAAAAAGATTTAACTAATAGTTTTGAAGAAATATGTGTAGATGAATATCAAGATACTTCAGATATACAAGAATATTTTATTAATTTAATTAATAATAACAACGTATATATGGTTGGTGATATAAAACAAAGTATATATAGATTTAGAAATGCTAATCCTACTATATTTAAAGATAAATATGAAGCATATTCTAATGAAGTAAATGGAATTAAAATAGATTTAAATAAAAACTTTAGATCAAGAAGTGAAGTATTAGATAATATTAATTTAATATTTAATTTAATTATGGATAAATATATTGGTGGTGCCGAATATAGTATTAGTCATAATATGATATTTGGTAATGAAACATATATAAATGAAGGTAAAACTAATCAAAATTATAATTTAGAAATATTAAATTATGAATATAATAAAACATATACTAAAGATGAAATAGAAGCGTTTATAATAGCAAAAGATATAAAAAATAAAATAGAAAATAACTATCAAGTATATGATAAAGAATTAAAAACATTAAGAAATATAGAATATAAAGATATAGTTATATTAATGGATAGAGGAGTATCTTTTGATTTATATAAAAAAATATTAGAATACTTTAATATACCTACTACATTACAAAAAGATGATAATATAGCATTAGATACAGTATTAGTAATTATTAAAAACTTAATTAGTTTAATAATAAAAATTAAAAATAAAAAACATGATCAAGAATTTAAATACTTATTTACATCTATTAGTAGAAGTTATATAGAAAAAATAAATGATAATGATTTATTAAATATATTTTATGAAAATAAATTTGAAGATACAGAATTATATAGAAAATGTTTATTAATTAGTACTAATTTAGATAATTTATCTAATACAGAATTACTTGATAATATAGTAGAATATTTTGATATATTTAATAAATTTATAACTAATGGAAATATAGAAAATAAAAGAATTATATTAGATTATTTATATAATATATTTAATGACTTAAATGAAATTGGATATGATATATATGATTTAGAAAACTATTTTAATAATATTATAGAAAATAATAAACAATTAAAAATAAATATGACTGATAATACTAATAATACTGTAATAATAACTAATATACATAAATCTAAAGGATTAGAATATAATTTATGTTATTTTAGTGGTTATGATAAAGAATTTAATAAAATGGAATTAAAAGATAAAATAATATATGATAATAAATATGGTATTATTTTACCTAATTATAATGATGGTTTAGAAGATTTAATAACAAAAGAAATAGTAAGAAATAATTACATTAAAGAAGATATATCAGAAAAAATAAGATTATTTTATGTAGCATTAACTAGGGCTAGAGAAAAAATGATTATAGTAACTGATTTAAATAAAGAAGCATTTACTAAAAAAGATAATAATAACGTTATTACAAATAGAATAAGATTAAAATATAAAAGTTTTAAAGATATATTATTGTCTATTAAAAAAGAATTAACACCATTTATAAAAAATATAGATATTAATTCTTTAAATATAACTAATGAATATAAAAATATTAAATCTATTAATTTAGAGAATTTTATTGATAAAACTAATGAAGTTATTAAAGTTAATGAAATTAATGTTGATAAAAGTCAAGTTATTAACAAACATTTTAGCAAAACAAATAATAATTTAATAAATAAAGAAACTAGAAGTAATATGGATTTAGGTTTATATATACATGAATTATTTGAAACAATAGATTTTAAAAATATTGATTTATCTTATATAGAAGATAAATATAAAATATATGTAGAAAACTTTATAAATAATCCATTATTAAAAAATATTGATAATGCTAAAATATATAAAGAGTATGAATTTATATATGAAGAAGATGATATTAAATATCATGGTATTATAGATTTAATGTTAGAATATGATAATTATATTGATATAATAGATTATAAATTAATGAATATAAATAGTGAAGAATATATTAAACAATTAAAGGGGTATAAAAAATATATTGAAAATAGTTTTAAAAAGAAAGTTAATTTATATTTATATAGTATATTAAATAATGAAATAAGTGAAATACAAGAGTAATCTTGTGTTTTTATTACTTGAAAATAAAATATATGTAAATTATAATCAATTAAAAGAGGTGATAATTTTGTTAAGTAAATTAGAACTATCTAAAAACTTCTTAAAAAATAATAATATTTTAAATTGTATATATTGTAATGAATTACTAGTATTTAAAAATAATGAAATTAGTTGTATAAATAATCATAATTTTAATATTAAAAGAAATGGTTCTATATTTTTAATAAAAAATAACAATTACAAAATTAGTAAATTTTATAATAAAGATTTGTTTATAAAAAGAAGACATTTTATTTTAAATCATTATTATGATGATATTAATAAATATATAAATAATTTTATTAAAATAAATTGTAATAATGGTACAATTTTAGATATAGGATGTGGAGAAGGAAGTCATACTCATTTAATTACAAGTGATTTATCTGAATTTAATATATATGGTATAGATTATTCAAAAGATGCAATTGATTTAGCAACTGATTATATGTGTAAAAATACTTATTTTTTAGTAGGAGATGTAAATAATTTGCCTTTTAAAAATCATAGTATTGATATTGTAATAGATTATCTATCTCCTTTTAATACAGAAAATATTAATAAGATACTTAAAAAAGATGGTTATTTTATAAAAGTTATACCAACTTCCAATTATTTAATAGAATTAAGAAAAATATATAATTTAAAAGAATATGATAATAAATTTAATAATATTGATGGTTACGTTATTATTGAAAATAAAGTATTTGAAAAGAAATATAATATTTGTGATAAATTAGATAAAGATTACTTATTAAGTAATACTCCTTTAACATGGAATATTATTGATAAAAATAAAAATATTGATAGTATCACAATATCTTTAAATGTTTTGATTTTAAGAAAAAAGTATACAACTTAATCTGTATACTTTTGCTACTTAATTTACAATTATTATTTATCATTTTCATTTTGAGTTTTAGATGACTTTCCTTCTTTTATACCAGTACTTACAGATTTAGCAATTTCACCTGCTGCATGTTCTATTGTTGGAGTTATCTCTTCAATTCCCTCTTTTGCAATAGGCATAACTTGTTGAGTTTTAAAAGCCAATATTTGTCTTCCTTTTGCAATAGTAAATAATAAAATTGCAAATGTACAAGTAATAAAACATATAAATATACCTATCGCTATTAATTCTTGACTTACAAAATCACTAGTACTATTCTTAGCAGCACAATAGTCTTTTGTTATAGAATTATTTTTGTATTCATCAGATTTACAATACGAAGAACTAGGATCTAGTGCTCTTGTAATTATTTTCAAATCATATTCTTCACCATCAGTATATTCTGCAAATACATTATATTTTATTCCTTTAGATTCCAACTCTAGTCTTTTGCTTTCAAGATTAGTTTTCAACTCTTCTACTTTTTTATTTCCTGGTTTTACAATACCTTTATATATTAAAAATCCCCCTATGCTTAATCCGATAATTAATATTAAAATAGCCAGTAAAGTTAAGTTTTTTGCTATTTTTAAATATTTTTCTTCATTTAAATTTTTTCTATCCATTAATACTCCTTCTTTGATTTATGAAAAAAATATCAAAATATAGATATTAGTTCCATTATTAATAATTAGTAATTGTTATTTTATTTATATAACCATTAGAATCATAATCCATTGATACTTCATATTGACTCATAGTTTTAAATTCTTTTTTTAAAGTAGTTATTTCATCTGTATTTGTTGTTGTAGTATCACTATAAGTAACCGTAATAATATGATTTGGATATTTTTTATTAATTTTTATTATTTCATCTAATAAACTTGTTACAGAAGAACCATATTCAGTTCCACTATACGTCTCAATTTTTATATTAAATATAGCTGAAGATAGTTCGTTAAAATCATCAGAATCATCAATATCAGTTATAGTAATTTTATTTACATAACCTTCAGAATCGTAATCCATTGATACTTCGTATTTTTTAGTATCAGCAAATTTTTGTTTTAAAGCAGTTATTTCAGTAGTATCTGATGTAGTTGTATCATTATATATTATAGTTATTTTATATTTAGAATTTTTTTTCATTTTAGTAACAACACTGTCAAATAATCTTGATATGTCGCTTCCATACTTTGTTCCCATATATGATTCCATTTCACGATTAAACTCATTCTTTTCCCATTCATCATCATTTTTTTCTTTTTCTGACATACCTTCATCTATAATGTTGTTTATTAAATTTCCACCAATTTTATTAATTCTAAAAATTTGAGCAAAAGTAAAAACGAAGACAAATATTACTAATAATATTATAAAACCATAAAATATTAAATATCCAATACCGACACCTTTTGCAATTTTAATACCTTTTTTGCCAACATTTTTCATTTTTTCTTGATTATCTTTATCAGAGACATACTCTTTTGCACCTTTATATATATTATGTATATCTTCTTTTATTTCACTATTTAAATCATTATCAACATATTTTTCATCTTCTGGTATATATTTTTCGTCTACACCAACATATTGTCCATTTTTCTTAGCCATTATTTTCCTCCTATTCTATAACTACAGCAGTTCCTGTTGCAACTAACATTATCATTATTTGTCCTTGTTCGCCAACAGTTAATGATTCTACATCAATTTTTACACCTACAAGACCATTAGCACCTATTTTTTTAGCACGTTCTACCATTTCACTTATTGCCTCTGCTCTTGCATTTACTAATTCTTCTTCATATTCACTAGCACGGCCACCCGTAAAGTTTGTTATACTTGCAGTAAAATCTTTTACAAAATCAATTCCACATATAACCTCACCAAAAACTATGCCTCTATATTCTTTAATTACTTTACCTTCTAGTGAAGAAGTTGTCGATAAAATCATAATTTCCCACTTTTTCCTTTCATAATTATAAAATATCATAATAATTTATAAAAATAAATATAATTTTTGTTTTATTATTTATAGTTTACACAAATAAAAAACGGAAATACAAAAAAAGTTAGTATATATAGTAAAAATGTTTTTATACTATATAGAAGGAATAAGTAATTCACTATTCAAAATATAAACTAATATGTTTTTTTACCTTTAACTAAATAAATAATGAATGCCCCTAAAATAGCCAAACCTGCAATAGATGCACCTATAATATAATATATTTGATAAGACATAGGTTTAACAATATTATAATATACAGTATAATCAGCATGTTCTAAATCCCATTGTTCTGAATTTAAAGCAGATATTTGAGAATCAATTTTTCTAACTTCTGATTGACAACTAGAATAGTCTGCAAACCAATTTGGATTAGTCATATCTAAAGATTTACATTCATTATCTTTAGCAGTTTTATTTTCTTCTAAAGGTTCAAGTTCTTTTTCTATCTCTGCTAATCTCTTTTTTGCTGCATCAACTCTTGCTTGAGATTCATTATATGCTGTTTGATATCTTTTTTCATTTGTTTTTTTAGCACTAAATTGTTTAATAAGACCAAATCCTGCAAATAATACTCCTATACAAACACCTATAATAATAATTAGTATTGGTAATGGTAATTTTTTCTTTTCTTTCATTTAGTTCAACTCCTTTCATATTTTATATATTAACATATTTTTCCAAAAAAGTGTACTATATCGTAAACTTTTTTTAATTCATAAATGAGAAAATTATTATAGTTAGTTTATTTTTCTTCACAAGAAAGTGTGATTTATATGGATAATAATGATAATTTATATTATGTTGTTTCACAAAATATAAAAAAACAAAGAAAATTAAAAGGTTGGACACAGGTTAAACTTGCAATGGAAAGTAATATAAGTGTAGATTATTTAAAAAAAATTGAAACAAAAAGCGGATGTAATAAACAATTTTCTTTAGATACAATACAAAAAATTGCAAAAGCATTAAATATAGATGTTAGAGACTTATTTAATAAACTCTAGTTAAATAGAAATGAAAAAGTTTCTATTTTTATTTTAAAATTTACAAATAAAAAAAGGAAATACAAAAAAATAGAGTATATATATAGTAGAGGGTACTTTTAGTACTTTAGAAAGAATGTGTATATATGGACTATTATAATGAAATTAAAAATGAATTAATTAACAATGAAATAACTAGAAAAATAAAGAATTATAGTATTAATAAAAGTGATTTAAATACTTATTATAATGTAGGTAAAATATTAAATGATGCTGGTAAACATTATGGAGAAGGTATAATTAAAGAATACTCTAAAAAATTAACTGAAGATTTAGGTAAAAAATATGATATATCGTCATTAAATAAAATGAAAAAATTTTATTATTTGATTAAAAAAATGGCGACAGTGTCGCCAAAATTAACATACAGTCATTATGTTGAATTATTACCTATTAATGATATTAATAAGATTAAATACTACATTAATATAACAGAACAATATAATTTATCTATAAGAGAATTAAGAAATAGAATAAAATCAAAAGAATATGAAAGATTACCTGATAAAACAAAAGATAAATTAGTTAATGAAAGTAATTCTAATATAACAGATTTAGTAAAAAATCCTATACTAATTAAAAATACTAATAATTATGAAATAATATCAGAAAAAATATTACAAAAACTAATATTAGAAGATATACCATCTTTTTTAAAAGAACTTGGTAATGGTTTTACATTTATAGATAATGAATATAAAATAAAACTAGGTAATATTTATAACTACATTGACTTATTACTTTTTAATTATATATATAATTGTTTTGTAGTAATAGAACTAAAAGTAACAGAATTAAAAAAAGAACATATAGGACAAATAGAAATATATATGAATTATATAGATAAAACAATAAAAACGATAAATCAGAATAAGACAATAGGAATAATAATATGTAAACATGATAATAAATATATAATTGAATATTGTTCTGATAAAAGAATAATATCTAGAACTTATGAATTTATATAAAATAAAAAAAGGAAATACAAAAAAATAGAGTATATATATAGTAGAGGTATATATGAATGATTTATTTTATATTGATGGATATTATTTAGATGAATATCAAATTAATTGTGTTAAAAATATGAATAATTTATTAGTTATAGCAGGTGCTGGTAGTGGTAAAACAAGTACTATATTAGGTAAAGTAAAATACTTAATTAGTATAGGTTATAAAGAAAGTGATATATTATGTATTAGTTTAACTAATGAAGCCACTAATGGTTTAAAAAATAAATTATTAAAAATTAACTTAAATGTAACATGTATGACTTTTCATAAACTAGGATTATCTATTTTAAGAAATGCTTATAAAACAGTTAATATATGTAGTAGTGATTACTTAGAATATATAATAAATGAATATTTTTTAGGTTGTGTAAAATATTCTTATAGAAAATATTTACTATATATAGAATTTAAAACTAATAAATTTGAAGAAATAATTAATTCTAAACAATTTATATTATATAAAAGAAATATACTTACATTTATTAATTTATTAAAAAATAAAGATTTAAGTTATGAAAAAATATATGAATTATATAAAAAAAGTATGAATAAAATAATATATTTATTTATATTAGAAATATATAGAATATATGATATAGAATGTATTAGTACAAATACATTTGATTTTAACGATATGATAAATGCGTCCGCTAAATTAGTTAAAGATAAACATATTAAACTAAATTATAAATATATAATTATAGATGAATTTCAAGATTCAAGTTTAATAAAATTTAATTTAATAAATAATATAATAGAAAATAATAATGCTAAATTAATGTGCGTTGGAGATGATTATCAAAGTATCTATAGATTTGCTGGTAGTGATGTTTCTTTATTTTTAAACTTTACTAAATATTTTAAAAATAGTGAAATAATGTATCTTAAAAATACATATAGAAATTCTAAAGAAATATTATATATTAGTTCTAAATTTATATGTAAAAATAAATATCAAATACCTAAAAGTTTATATAGCAATAAAAGTAATAGTAAACCAATAAAACTATACTATTCAAAAAATAAAATATATGCTTTAAAACATATATTAAAAATTATTGGTAAAGATTATATGATAATAGGAAGAAATAATATAGATATAAATTATTATGTTGATAAATATACAGATATTAACAATATAAATTATTTTACTGCACATAAATCTAAAGGATTAGAAAGTGAAAATATTGTATTAATTAACATAACAGATGATATTATGGGTTTTCCTTCTAAAATTAAAAATACAAAAATAATAAGCAAATTATTTGATAAAGAACTATATAAATATGATGAAGAACGAAGACTATTTTATGTAGCAATTACTAGAACAAAAAATAATGTTTATATTATATTAGATAAGAACAATGAATCTATATTTATTAAAGAATTAATTAATGATTTTAAAAATTATATTGAAATTATTAATTAGTACTTACTAATTTAGCATGTACTACCATTTTTATATCATGATTATAACAAGTTGATAATGTTAATATTTTATCATCTTTATTTAATTCAACATCAAATTTTTGTTCACTTCTATTTTTTAACATATTTAAAAAATTCAAATAATCTTCATCACTACTAAAATTAGTTGTTAAATAATCTGTTGTTGTAGGAATTTTATAAACACTAAATATTTCCCAGTTGCTATTCAAATTTTCTGTTGATAATTTAATTGTAAAATCTTTTTTATTATACCAACTAGAATTTAAAGTATTTTTTAATGATCCAAATAACATTCCATTATATAATCCATGTGCATAAAGAATAGTATTTTGAGATAAGTTATTTATATCATTTCTATAATCCATAAATACCCATCCAGCACTATTTTTTTTCTTATCAAATGAATGATTTAAATAATAATCATTATCTGAAGTTTTTACAAATGGATAATTAACTTTAGTATTAGCAACTTGTATCCATCCAACTGTATCATTATTAATTCTTTTTAATTCATCAAAATTAACATCTAAAAATGAATAATTAGAATATTTAAAATAATCACTATCTTCTTTAATATCTTGTTTAAGTACTTCTTCTTCATAATATTCAGGAGAATATTCAGTTACTATATCTGCTAAATCATATACTTCCTCAGCAATCTTATTAGTTTCTCTATAATTATTAAATCTTTTTACTAAATTTATAGAAACAAATACAATTAAAACCAAACATATACAAGATAAAGCCTTTAAAAAACCTTTTTCAAATTGTAAATATTTTGTTTTTTTGCTATTTTTTAATTTAGGTAATTCTATTAAAATTGTATTTTCTAAATTAGGAATAATATTATCTATATTAACTGTTTTTGCATCATTTTTTAACATTGGCATTTCTATTCCATATAAAGTGTCATCTATTTTAGAAAAAGATACTTTTTTAAATTTTGGCAATTCAATAATAACAGTATTTTCTAAATTATCAATACTATTTTTTAATTTAGGCATTTCAATTGTATCATTTAAAAAATCCTTTTTCATTTATACCATTCCTTAATATCATTATATATTTTTTTATTAACTTTTAAATAAAAAAAAGTAAAGTTTACTTCTACTTTACTCATTTTTTACATTTCTATCTTCTTAACTTTTTTATTTATTAAATATATTGAACTAATTAGAATACTTAATATAATTATAGTTAATATAATATTGTCAAACGTTTGAGGTGCTTTTTCTATTTCATCTGTTTTATTTTCTTCGTTTTTATTTGGTTCATCTAAATCAATTTCTCCATCCGCTAATATTTCAACAACATTATCTTTATATATTCCATTTTTATCTGATATTATTGCTATATTTGATACTTCATCTAAATCAAATAATACTTTATTAGTTGATGAAGTTGCTGGATATACTAATAATTTATCATTTTTTATTAAAACTACAGCAGCATTAGGTATACTTTTTAAATAATTTAAATCAATTTCAATAGTATATTCATTATTATCAAGCTTAACTTTATTGCCTAATTCATCAACAAAATATATATTATATAATGCCTTATCATACACAACTTCTCCAGTTAATTTATTAATTGTTTTAATTAAATCTTGATTATCATTATTATATTCAACAATTAAACTATATTTAGAATCTATTTTATCTTTTGTAACTACTGTTATTTTAGTGTTTAAATCATTATTTACATTTACAAATGTATCTTTATAATTATTACTATCTTCAATATTACTTAATTTTAAACCTCCATTTGATGTATATAATTTATTTAAACTAGTTTTTATATATTTATTTATATATTGACTACTAATTGATTCATAATTATTTATATATCTATTTTTATTTAACATTGGAATTTGAGAGTCGTTTAACATTTCTTTTATTTCATTTAAATTACTTTGCATATCAGTAATTTTATCTTTTAAATAATATCCTAATGAACTTTCATTAATTTCATTACCTACAACTTTTATAGTTCCTTCTTTAAGTATTTGATCATAGTACGTTTCATTACTTACAATATATAGTTTTTCTAAATTTGCACTATTAAGTGCTGTATCTATATCACTTGTAACTAATTCAAAAGTATTATAATATGGATCAATATTTTCTTGACCTTTATGTATTGCTAAAACACCTTTAATATTATTATTTAATACTTCTTTATTAATATCATATATATAATAGCTTACATAATATTTACTAAATTTAGTATTTATATAATTTAAAGTTAATGTACCATTACCTGTTATGTTAATATCTTTACCAATATTATCAATGGAATCAATATAAACATTTCCATCTAATTCAATATTTAAATTATTATTAAACATTAATCTTGAGTAATTTCCATTTTTTAATAAAATTGTACCATTTTCTTTGATAGAAACACTATTAGTAATATCTTTAGAATTAAGTCTATTTACTACCTTCTTTTTAGTAACATTAATAGAATAACAATCTTCAGCAGTTGCAACACTTTCACTTCTACAGAAATATGCATAATCATCTGTTGCAAAAACATTATTAGTAAAAGATAAAAGTCCTAAACCAAAACACATCCCTAAAGTCATTTTTTTAACTATATTCACTTTAACAACTCCTATCCTTAATATGATTAAATCAAAATAATTACTTTTTTTCAACTAAAAAATAAAGTAATTTTACAAATTATGTAAACAAAGTATTATATTATTAAAATTTGCTAATAATAATACTAGGTGATTTATATGGAAATAGCATTTCGTTCTTTAGTAATGTTTGTATCGTTATTTATAATAATTAAAATTTTAGGAAAAAAACAAATTAAAAATTTAACTTTATATGATTATGTACTAAGTATTACAATAGGTTCTATTGCAGCAGATACAGTAATAAGTTTAGATACACCTTTATATGATGGAATTATTGCATTATTAGTATTTGGTATTATTGGTTATATAGTATCCTTATTAACTTATAATAATCATTCTATGGAAAAAATTATGGATGGAGAACCTATTACACTTTTTGAAAATAATAATTTTAATTATAATAATTTAGAAAAATCTAAAATTAGTGTTGCTAAAGTATTAGAACAATGTAGATTGAAAAACTGTTTTGATATCAATGAACTAGATTGTGCTATTTTGGAACCTTCTGGAGATATATCGATTTTATTAAAAGAAAATAATCAACCTATAACAAATAGTGATATTAAAAAAACTATTAAAAGTAATAGCAAAAAACAAACTTTAAATCATTTAATTATAGTAGATGGTATATTAAATTTAGAAGAATTAAAAAACGCTAAAAAAACAAAAACATGGTTAAATAATTACTTAAATGGTAAAAATATAGAAGATATTTCACTTTTATCTATTGATAAAAATAATAAAGTAACTATTTTTTATAAAAAGTAAAAGACTATTCGATGTAGTCTTTATTTTCTTCAGCAAGTTTAATTATATTTCCTATAAAATCATTTTTTGAACTTGTATACATTTTTCTATTGTCAGAATAGATAGATGCTAATTTAATTTTTAAATTTTTATAATCTTCCAACGCTCTTTTATGAGTATTTAAATAATCTCTAAATAATATTGTATTTTTATATCTTTTGCTATCTATTTCCATTACATGAATAAAATGTGTTCTATTATCTTGTGATCCTTTTCTAATTAAAATTTCATCATCTACAGAATCTTCTTTAATAGAATATGGTTCTTTTTCAAAGTTATGTTTTACTTTGTTAAAATCATTTAAACTTTTTACTGCAACTGCAATGTCTATAATAGGTTTTGCACATAGTCCAACTACACTTGTAGAACCAATATGTTCTATTTTTATTGCTACATTACCAAATAAATTCTCTAAATTAATTTTTTCTTCTTCAAACATTTTTTTCCAATTTGTATCATATTCTTCTAATTTAACAGTTCCAACTTTTAATCCCATAATATCCTCCTAAATATATAACTATTATATCATACATATTTACTATAAATAATGAAATGAATGAAAATATTGATGCTTGTGCTGGTTTATGTGAGCATCATGTCATTGAAGCTATAAAAACATTAACTTTAACAAAAAGAAAAGACTAAATTCTTTCATAGTAGATGACAAACACACTAAAAGTGTATTTTCTAGTGTGTTTCAAATTTAAAAAGTATTAAAAAAGCCCATCTTAAAGGGCATTATTTCTATTTTGGTGCGTATAGAGAAGAAGTCGAATAACTTTTCTCATACTTAATAATAGGTAGTAATAACTACTAACTAATATAAT
>CANRDR010000016.1 GCA_947629425.1 uncultured Bacilli bacterium
TATTAGAAAATGGTGAAATTGTAAAGGCTAATATGACTAATAAAAAAATAACATCTAATATAATAATTAAAAAAGTTGATGAATTTAATAATCCTATACCTAATGTAACATTTGGTTTATATGATATAAATGATAATTTATTAGGTACTTATATTACTAATGAAGATGGTATTATTAATCTAGTTTTAGAATATGGAAAATATTATATTAAAGAACTTGACACATTAGATGGATATATATTAAATGATGAGGCAATATATTTTGATGTTAGTAAAGATAATGAAGTTATAGAAAAAACTGTAACTAATATAATGGAAGTAGTTATTCCTAAAACAGATAGTATTAGTTTTATAAACTATATATATTTATTATTTAGTATAGTATTAGAAATATATTTTATTAAACATGTTAAAATTTAAAAAATTCATATATTTATTTCTTATATTATTTTTAATAATTATGATATTTTATTTTATAGATAATATTATTGATGTTAAATTATATAATGAAATAGATTATACTAAATATGTTGGTAAAATAAATGAAATAAATAGAGATACTAATAATAATTATGTTGGTTTTATAAATATTCCAAAATTAAAATTAATATATGGTTTTTATGATATAAATGATATTAATAATAATGTTAATAAAAATATAGAAGTTATAGAAAATAGTATGTTAAATAATAATAGATTAATAATAGCAGGACATTCTGGTAATACTAAAATATCTTATTTTAGAAATTTAGAACAATTAAGTATTAATGATTATATATATGTTTATTATAATAATAAAAAATATACTTATAAAGTGAGTAATATGCTATTACAAGATAAAATTGGTAAAATAAAAATAAATAAAGAAAATAATATGTTAGTACTTACTACTTGTAGTATGAAAGATAAAACTAAACAGTTTATATTAATTTCTAAATTAGTTGACTATTGCAACTCGCAATAGTCTTTTTTTATGCGTTAACACAATTAAAGTATTTAGAATATAATAAATTGAGTTAGGAGGAAATATGAAGAAATTCATTTATTTGTTTATAATTTTAATTATATTAATAGGAGGATTAATATTATTATTCTTTAAAAAAGATAATAAACAAGATAATGTAAAAATAACTGTTGCAGAAGTAACTCATTCAGCATTCTATGCTCCATGGTATGTTGCAATTGAAAAAGGATATTTTGAAGAAGTTGGAATTGATGTTGATGTTGTATTAACAAGTGGTGCAAATAATGTTGTTGCGGCAGTATTATCAGGAGATGTAAATATAGGATTATGTGGACCAGAAGCAACTATATATATTTATAATGAAGGTGAAGAAGATTATGTTAGAACTTTTGCTGGATTAACTAAAAGAGATGGGCAATTTATAGTATCAAGAGAAAAAATAGATAATTTTAGTTTAAATGATTTAAAAGGAAAAGAAGTTTTAGCAGGACGTATTGCTGGAATGCCTGAATTAAATTTTGAAAATGCTTTAAGAAATGGATTAGTTGATACTAAAGATGTAAATATAAATACTCAAGTTGATTTTGCAAGCTTATCAGGTGCATTTATTGGTGGTACTGGCGACTTTGTAAATCTATTTGAACCTAATGCAACACAATTAGAAAAATTAGGATATGGTTATGTTGTTGAATCAATTGGAAAATGGTCTGGAGAAATGCCATATACAGCATTTAATGCTAAAAAAAGCTATATAGAAAAAAATGAAGATATTGTTAAAAACTTTGCAAGTGCTATAAAAAAAGGATTAGAATTTGTTAGTAAAAATGATTCAAAAACTATTGCAGAAACTATAATTGATGAATTCCCAGATACATCAATTAATGATTTAATAACAATAGTTGAAAGATATAAAGATAATGATTCATGGCTATCTACACCTTATATTAGTAAAGAATCTTTTGAAAATTTAGAAGATATTATGATTAAATCTAATCAATTAGAAGATTATGTTTCTTATAATGATTTAATCATCAATTATTATGAATAATGTTTTAAAAATATCAAATTTAGATAAAGTTTATTATACTAAATTAGGTTGTGTAGAAGCATTAAATAATGTTAATTTAGATATTAAAGAAAATGAGATAATTGGTATTATTGGTAATAGTGGTTGTGGTAAATCAACTTTATTATCAATACTTGCCAAATTAGATAATTTAACAAATGGTAAAATAACTAGTAAGAAAAAAGATTATGTAGTTGGTTATATGTTACAAAATGATGCATTATTTCCATGGTTAAATGTTTTAGATAATGCTACATTAGGTTTAAAAATAAAACATATTAAAACTAAAGAAAATGTAGAATATACTAAAAAATTATTAGAAACTTATGGTTTAAAAGATTTTATGTATAAATATCCTAGTAATTTATCTGGTGGTATGAAACAGAGAGTTGGATGAATGTTTTAAAGACACTTATAACTATTTTTATTCAAAATTCCATTTTATTTGGATATTTCTTGTGTTTGTTTCTTTATTTATTTTTCCTATATAAATTTTATCTATAAATTCATCAACAATAACACGATTTAATTTATTAAGAGTTTTATATTTACTAAATAATTTCTTATTATTTAAAGATGATTCTTGTTTTAAAGTGTAAAAATTAATATCATTATTTATTTGTATTATTTGTTTTTTATAAATATCTTCATTTTTATTATAGTCATCTAATAAATCTTTAAATTGTTCAGGAGTAATTAATCCATTTACTTTATCTTCATAAAGACTTTTTAGATAATTTTTATTTTTAGATAAATTACTTTCAAGCTCTAGCTTTTCTGTTTCTAAAGATTTTATTTTATCAGCAAAACGAGATATATTCTTCTTACTTTCTTCTTGTCTTAAAATTTCTTCATCATAGAACTTTTTAATTTTTTTATTAATAGCATTTAAAACAATATCTTCTAAAGTATCATATCTCATAGATGCTTTATTGATACAATCATCATAACCATCACGATTATTAGAACAAACTAAATATTCGTGTTTTTTAGAATTCTTTTTTCTTAAATAATGATTACATTCTAAACAATATACTTTACCAGAAAATATATGCACCATACCAGTCTTTTTAATTGGTTTAGTTCTTTCTTTCATATACATCTGAACTTTATTAAATGTTTCTTCATCTATAATTGCTTCATGCATATTTTCTTTTTTTATCCATTTGCTTTTATCTTTCTTTATGATTTTATGATTTTTATAACTAACTGTTGTTCTTTTACCTTGTATTAAATGTCCTATGTATAATTCATTTGTTAAAATTGTTTTAATAGCATTTGCACTCCATTTTATTTCTTCACGAGGCCTATTGCTAATTACATTTAATTTAATTCCCTTTAGATATTTATAAAGTGATGGACAAGGAATATTTTTACTATTTAAATTTTTAGCTATTCCTGTAAAACCAAGACCACTTAAATATAAATTATAAATCTCTTTTACAACTTCACTTGCTACAGGGTCAACAACTAATTTATTGTTATCATATAGAGATACTTCATAACCATAAGAAGCAAAAGGAGATATAAATTCACCTTGTTTCATTTTTGAATGAAAAGCACTTCTTATATTATTTGAAACATCTTCTAAATACCACTCATTTACCAAACCATTTATTTGTCTGGATTTTTTATTACCAGGATTAGATGTATCAGCATTATCTGATAAACTTATAAATCTTACATTCCATTCAATAAATTTATTATGTAAATATTTTTCTATAATTTCCATATCTCTTGAAAACCTTGATTGACTTTTACACAATACAATATCTATTTTTCCAAATTCACAATCTCTTATTAATCTTTCGAATTCAGGCCTATAAGTTCCAGCTCCTGATAAATCTTCATCACAATATTCATCTACCAATACATAATTTGGATGTTTTGCTATTTCATCTAATAATAAATGTTTTTGATTTTTAATACTCTCACTATCATCTAACTTGTTTTGTTTATCTCTATCTTCATCAGATAGTCTATAATAATTACCAACTCTTAATAGTTTACTTTCACTCTCCATTTCATTCATAATTATTACCTCCATTCATAAGGCAATAATTATTAGTTAAGTTAAACTTATAACCGATGTAATTATAGCATCTATCCACTTTTATTTAAACTCATTTCCATAAATATTATAAGATTGAATAATTTTTTATTAATAATACTCTTTAATTCTTCATCGGTTAAAGTTGGTTCTATTAAATCAATAACATTATATTTCATAGCAAAGTCCTCCTTATCATAAGATATGCTTCATTTTAACTTATATGAGATATCTTTAATTTTTATATTTTGTTAATATTGTATTTTTTATAATTAACTATACATTTTTAATGTCTTTTCTGAATTTATGTTAAAAACACCCCCTAAATTTTTAAGCAGGATAAGAGAAACAATATCATTAATACAAAAATATTCCATATTTTAGGTAATACTCATGATATCATTTCTTATTTTGCACTTGCAAAATCCTCCATAAATTGATAAAAATGCTTCCATAAAGCATTATTTTTTGGCATATTTTAGGGGTGTTTTTCTTTCATAATATAATCCATAAATTTAATTTTTTAAATTTTATATTTTCTAAAGCAAAACAAAAAAACTAACATTTCTGTTAGCTATAAAGAATTTATTTATATTAAAATTAGGATTTTTCAATAATTATATTATTCTTCTTTTTTGTCTTTTTCATATTGTAAATTAAATATTGTTTTTTGATTTTCTATTTCTGCTCTAAGTTCCTCTTCAGTTGGTAGATATAATTTATATTTTGAAGCAAAAAGTTGTTCATTACCTTTTAAAATAGAATATTTTGCTATATCACTATCAGTTTCTGAACATAATAAAATTCCAATTGTAGGATTATCTTCTTTTGATTTTTTTAGTTCATCATACATTCTTACATACATATCCATTTGACCAACATCTTGATGTGTTATCTTTTTAGTTTTCAAATCAATTAACACAAAGCATTTTAAAATATAATTATAGAAAATTAAGTCGATAAAATAATCTTCTTTTTCTGTATGAATATGTTGTTGTCTTGCTACAAAGGCATACCCTTTTCCAAGTTCCATTAAAAACTTCTGTAAATTGTTTATTATGCTAGTTTCTAATTCTGTTTCAGTAAACTCATTATCTAGTGAATAACCTAAAAATTCAGCTATTACTGGATTTTTTACAAATTCTAGTTTATTCATTAAGTAATGTTCTTTATTGTTTTCTTTCATTTCATTAATTACAGGTTCTTTAACTTGTGATTTTAAAAGTCTATAATAATATTGTGAAGAAATATTTCTTTGTAAAGTTCTAGTACTCCACATTTGCTCAAAAGCTTCTTTTGCATACCAATCTCTAGCTTGTTTATCAAAAACTTGTAATAATGTTCTATAATGTGTCCAAGATAACAACATTCCAGATTGTCGACTCAGTGCGTCAACAATTTGTGGAAAATTTTTGTAAAAACTTAAAAATCGATATAAATTACTTCTATCAAAACCTTTACCATATTCTTTTGTAAGTTCTTTAGATAATTTTTTTATTACTTCTATTCCGTAATCTGCTCTATCATTTCCTTTTAATTCTTCTTCTGCAATTCTATATCCAATTAGCCAGTTTCTTTCTACTAAAGCAATATTAACAGATTGATAAGCATAATTCTTTGCTGAATCTATAATAGAACAAACATCTTCAAAAACATTATCTGTATTTTGATATTTAATAACCATTGTATTGTTTTCTTTTTTTTCTAAATTCATTTTTACCTACTTTCTATATTTTTATTTCACAAATTTTCTATTATTTCTTTTTCGGTTTATTTTTACTATTCATAGTATTTACTTTCTTAAGTTTTTTACTATATTTAGTATACCAAAAAAATCCTTATAAATCATTAATCTTAAAGAAATTAATTAATAAAATTTTGAACTATAAATTATATTTATGCATAAAATTTTCTACTATATCAATAGTATCATTTAAAATTTTAATATACAAGCAGAAAAAAATTTGAATAAATGTTAAATAAAAATCGTTTAAAAATTAAATCAAAAATTCGTAAAGTAATCGTTCAAAATTCTTAAAAATATTCTTTATTATTTTAAGATAATATATTTAAATTTCAAATTCACTAAAAAAGCAAAAAAAGCTGATAACAATTTTAAATAATATCAGCTTTTTATAATTTTAAATTTTTTTCATTTTTAAGTATTACTATAAGGATATATCAATTATTCCTAATTTATTTATTATGATGTGACCTATAGTAGTCACCTGAATCAACCATACCTTGCCAATACTCATCAGTTTGATTTAAATTTTCAACAACTAATTCAGTATTAACACCTAATTCAGCTTCTAATTTTACTAATTCTTTTTGTAATTTTAACATTCTAGAAATTGATTTAAAAATAACTTCTCTTGTATTATTTGGTAAACCATTACTTCCAATTTCTTCTACTGTAGTTACACTTGATAAATAAGATGTAATATCAGCTAATTCTTCTCTAATTTGAGTGATTTTTTCTTGCATAATTACTTTCACCTCCTAATATTACTATAAATAAATATATTATTTATCTAATTAAAGTATAAACCTTATATTTTTTGATTTCAATACTCTATACTAGTAATTTACATTAATATCTAGCACTTATGATATTTTAAATAATAAATTTAAACCAAAAATTTTGTGCAATATATTTCATTTTAAATCTTTATTTCACTCATATAATGATAAGAAATATATCCTATTTTAACTAAATATTATAATATTTATAATTATAAGCTTAACTACTAATAATTAATACCTTGTGTCTATATAACATTCAAAGAGTTGCTTTAATTAGAACTCTTGCAATTAATCCAGATATATTATTACTTGATGAACCATTTTCTAAATTAGATTTAATAACTAGATTAAATATAAGCGATGATGTATATAAAATAATAAAACAAGAAAAGAAAACAACTATTATAATAAGTCATGATATTGCAGAATGTATATCACTTTGTGATAGAGTTGCTGTAATGAGTAAAAGACCTGGAACTATTAAAAAAATATTTAATATAAATTTATTAAATAAAGATTTACCTTCTAAAAATAGAACAGATGAAAAGTTTTATTACTATTATGATCTTTTATGGAAGGAAATTGATAAATGAATACTTATTTAAAAAAATTAAAAAAAGAAAAAAGAAAAGTTATTATTTTTCAAATATTAATAGGTTTAAGTTTCTTAATAATATGGGAACTTTTAAGTAAGTTTAATATAATTAATAGTTTCTTTTATTCTAGTCCTAGTAAAGTTATTAAAACAATTATAGATTTATATAAAGATAATAATTTATTTAATAATATTTATATAACTTTATATGAATTATTTATATCATTTATATTAGGTAGTTTATTAGGTTTTGTTATTGCTATTATATTCTACTCTATTCCTATATTAAAAAAGATATTTGATCCATATTTAACACTATTAAATAGTTTACCTAAAGTAGCGTTAGGACCACTTTTAATAATTTGGATTGGTGCTAATACTAAATCTATTATAGTAATGTCACTTTTAATTAATTTAATAGTTTCTATTGTTGGATTTTATAATGGCTTTATTAATACTGATACTTATAAAATAAAATTACTTAAATCTTTTGGTGCTACAAAATCACAAATTCTTATAAATTTAGTTATTCCTAGTAGTTTAGAAAATATATTTTCTTGTTTAAAATTAAATATAAGTATGAGTTTAATAGGAGTTAAACACATAGTGCGAGCAAATATAGTAAAAAAAATTAACTTATATTATAGAATATACTGACTTTATCATTATCTATCTCAACATAATCTATTAAATGCTCTATAATACTTCTTTGCTCACTAAAACTCATATAGTTCCATGTTTGACTGATATTTTTTACAATATCATGTGATATTTTCATATCTTTTTCTCTTTGTATATTATTTGCAAGTTTGATATTTATTATTTCTCTTTCTTTTTCTAATTCTTTTATTTTTTTGCTAGTTTCTTCTACTACTATACCCTCCGAAATAAATTTGAGTAAATTTTCTATTTGCTTATTTATTTTTTCTTTTCTTGTTTCCATTTCACTTATAACATTTACTTTAGTAAGATTAAAAGTTTCCTTAAATAAATCTTCGTTCAAACTCATAGAAAATAATTGTTCTATTACAATATGTTCAATTTCAAAAGCATCCCAACTCTTATTTTTACAATTTGGATCTTTTACAAATCTCGGTTTACTTTTTTGTCTTGAATAACAATATAAAATTAATCTTTTTCCACTTTTTTGATAACGATATTTTGCTCCACAATGTCCACAAATAATTTTACCAGATAACAGATAATGTTTCTCAAATTTTACTTTACTTCTTAATTTATTAACTCTTAATATTTCTTCATATAATTCTTTTGAAACAACTGCTTCATGAAGTCCTTCAAATATTTCATTTTTATAAGGTATTACACCTGTATTAGTTATGGATAGTAATCTTTGTTGCACTAGTCTCTCATCCATGTTTACTATTTGCCCTATATATCTAAAACTTTTTCCACTTAAATATAATGAAATCATTTTATTTAAAATTTCAACTTGTTCTGGTACTGGTATAAGTATTCCTTTTTCTTTATCATAAGTATAAGGAAAAGGAATTTTACCACCGCCTCTCCACAATCCTGATTCTGCTCTTTTTCTAATTCCAATTCTTGTTCTTTCTAAAATTGTTTCTCTTTCTAATTGAGCAAAAACAGATAAAACGCCAATCATTGCTTTACCAAAAGGACTTGTAGTATCAAAATTTTCTCTCATGGATATAAAACCTACATTATATTTATTAAATATCTCTTCTATTAAATATAAAGTATCTTTTTGACTACGTGATATTCTATCAAGTTTAAAGACCATAACTGCATCTATTGCATTTTGCTTTACATCTTGTATTAATTTTTGAATTGCCGGCCTATTTAAATCTTTACCACTATAGCCACCATCTATGTAGTATTCATATTCAGTAAAACCTTTACTCTTAGCATAATTTAAAAGAAATTCTTTTTGAGCATCTATTGAATAACCCTCTAATTGTATATCTGTAGAAACTCTAGCATATAATCCTGCCTTTATAAACATTCCTCCAATTCTACAATAAAGGCATTTTTAAGAATTATAAACTTACAAAAACATACTAGCATGCTTTTATTAAAAAGTAAAATCATTTTTCCCCTTTAATATACTTTTTTATAATTTCATAAATAAATTTATCAGTTATAACTAAATCTTTAGGATTAATTTTTTGTTTTTTTGAATTATAATTAAAAACTTTTATATCTTCATTCATTTAACCACCCTAATAAAGTTTATTAATATAAAAAAATAATAATAACTAAACAACATGTATTTTACCTAAATTTTGATAAAAATTTTTAATATAAATCTCTATCTTATTTTGTTTCAACTCAATATGTATTTGATCTGTATTTATTTGTCCTAAAATTAATGTTCTTTCTAATGTTGATAATTCTTTATCTAAATTTATAATACAATATTTACTATTATTTTTTATTTTATAAATAGTCTTTACATTGCACTTTAATATTTCTTTTATCTTTTTTACTGTTTTATTTAAAATCTGTTTTTCAAACTCTAATTTTTCTTTATAAAAATCACTGTATCTCTAAATATAGGATATCCTTTAATAGAAAAAATAATAGTTTTATAATGTAATTTTTTAATTTCATCAGGTGTTAATAAATCTCTTGATATTAAAGATGTAGATTTATTTGTATTATCATTTAGTTTACTTAAAGATTGACTTATACTATTAGTAGAATAGTTGTTTTACCTAATCTTTTTGAAATGTTTTCTGCTGTTTCTTGAGTATTTGTTTTTAAATATATTAATCCACAATTATCTAATATTATTCTTGCAACTTCTTTGCCATAAACATTTTCTAATTGTGAAAATGATTGTATAAAAAAATATTGTAAAAATATAAAAAAAGGAATACCTGTTGAATTAATTAATGATAATAAATATTTTTATTATTATAATAGAATACCTTTTTTTAAAGAACATTTTTTATTGCATAAATTTGATGAATTAAATAATAGATCTTTATATTATGATTTTTTAAATCAAAATATCCATCATTTGATACTGGAGTATTTCCTAAAAAAAATAAAATAAAACATTGACTATATTTTTTAGATAAGATAAGAAAGAATAAAATTAAGAAAGTGTGAAAAGTAATTCATACATATTTTTTAAAGAAGAAAAAAAATAATCTTTTTGCCTTTTTGAAGATTAGGCATTAAGATTATTTTTATTTAAAGAATACGTGGCACGTTTTGTTGCGTTAGCAATGAAAGTGGCAATAGTATTCTTTCTTTTTATTTAAACTTGATTTAAATAAAAAGGCAATAACTTTGCTTACGATAGTTTGTAATGTTATTGCTTAAATTGGGGTTTCAAAAGGGGAATTTTCCCTTTGCCCACTGTTATTGGCTTGCCAATAGCGTAGTAGGTTACTATTTTGTCTAAAATAGTTAAATTTTCTAATTTTATTTAATTTAGTAAATATATTGTATATAAAATTTTTATTTATAAATACATTAGTTAATAATTTTATTATCTATTATACTTAAAATCATTAGCTGGATTAATACTTTTTTTCTTTACTAATTCAATTACATTTTTTCTTGAATCTGCATACATATTTTTATCACCAAAATTTCTGTAACTGATAGTTTTAGAATCTACTTCCCTATCACCTATTATAAAAGTCATAGGAATTTTCTTTAATATGCTTTCTCTTAATTTATAACCTAATTTTTCATTTCTAACATCTAAAGTTGTTCTTATATCATCACAAGATAATTCATCATTTATATAATTTGCATAATCAATTAATTTTTCATCATTGTTAACTGGTATAATATTTACTTGAGTAGATGATAACCATAATGGTAAAGCACCTTTATATTGTTCAGTTAATATACCTATAAATCTTTCAATAGATCCTAAAATAACTCTATGTAACATTACAGGTCGATGCTGTTTTCCATCTTCTCCTATATATGAAAGATCAAATCTTTCAGACATTTGAAAATCTAATTGTATAGTACCACATTGCCAATCTCTCCCTAAACAATCTTTTAAATGAAAATCAATTTTAGGACCATAAAAAGCACCATCACCTTCATTAATTGTATATTTTTTATTACATCTATTTAAAGCTTGTTTTAATGAATTTTCAGCTAAATTCCATACTTCGTCAGATCCCATAGAATTTTCAGGTCTAGTTGATAATTCTATTGTATATGTAAATCCAAATAATTTATATACATCATCAATTAAAGATATCAAATTAGATATTTCAGATTCTATTTGATTAGGTAAACAAAAAATGTGAGCATCATCTTGAGTGAACGTTCTTACTCTAAATAATCCATTTAAAGTACCACTTGCTTCATGTCTATGCACTTGTCCTAATTCACCATATCTAATAGGAAATTCTTTATATGAATGAGGTTGATTTTTATAAACCATCATACAGCCAGGACAATTCATTGGCTTTAAAGCATATGATATATATCCAACATTAGTTGTGTACATATTATCCTTATAATGTTCCCAATGTCCAGATGTATGCCATAACTTCTCACTCATTATCATAGGAGTTTTTATTTCTTGATATCCATTTTTTTTATGTAGTTTCTTCCAAAATTCAACTAACTTATCATAAACAATAACTCCATTTGGAAGCCAAAAGGGCATACCCTGAGCCACATCATCAAACATAAATAAACCTAATTCTTTACCTAATTTTCTATGATCTCTTTGTTTTGCTTCTTCTATTTTATTTTTATAATCTTTTAGCTCTTTTAAAGTATTAAAAGCTATTCCATTTACTCTAGTTAAAGATTTATTTGAAGAATCATTATTCCAATATGCACTACTCACGTTTAATAGTGCCATTGAAAAATTAGAGTAATCTACATCGAGATATTCATTTAAAAAAATATCTTTATATTCACCTATTTTAATCACATTAATAATATTGCTTTTTAATGATCCAATTATTTCCTTTTTATAAGTATTATCATTAAATTCTGCTAAAGCTTCATCTTTAGTCATTTTCATAATTATCGGTTTTTCTATTAATTTAATATTATTTTTTATATAATTATTAATTGACTCTAATTCATTTAAAGACAAAACTTTTTCATTTAAATCAATATCAGAATAAAATCCTTTCTCAGTTACGCCGATTCTACCAAATTTAGCATTTGGATATTTTTTTAAGAGAATGCTATTAAATATATAAGCACTAATCAAATTAATATACTCAAATTTTTCTTTATTATTCATCAAAACCCTCCTCTAATATTTATAAATAATACTTGTATATATTTTCTATATATGTATTATCATTTAATTTAAAGTCACAATTACCAATGAATTCTCCACCAATTTTTTTATAAAATTCATTAGCACTATTTTCTTTTAATGTGCTTATTAATACATATTTATAATTATCTTTTAATTGTTCAAAAATGAAATTAACCATTTGTGTTCCGATTTTTTTGTTCTTATAATTTGAGTCAACATACAAAGCATATACTTCAGCATAATTATCATCATATCCTTTTTTATTCTTACCATACCTAGCCATAGCAACAACTTTACCTTCTAATTCACAAACTACATATTGATCTATTTTATCTCTTATTTTTTGCACATTTTCTTCATCATATCCGTTTAAATTATCCAAAAAATCTTTTGGGAATATATCCTTATATGTTTCTTTCCACCCAGAAACGTTAATATAATTTATTTGTTCAGCATCACTTATTTTAGCTAATCTTATCATATCTTAACCTCCTTTAATAAATTGTACATTTTATTTATTAACAAATATAACTCTTTTAAACAATTATTAAATTCTTTATAATTATCTTCATTTAATAAAACATATCCATTAAATGAAATTATTTTTAATATAATAACTGCTAATACACCATCAATCGTTAAATTATATCTTTGACTATACTTATTATATATATCAACATAAGTATTTATATAATTAAGAATATTAATTTTTTTATTAAAAATATCATATATATTATCATATCTTTTTAAAATACAATCCACAAAATCTACATAAATACTACTTTTTATTGCTAAGTCAAAATCAATAATATAAAAATCATTTTTACTTATAATAATATTATTCGATGTTATATCATTATGGATAATACAATCACTAATACTGTAATGTGTTATAAAATATTTATAACAATTATCATAAATTTTTATAATTTCATTTATGTATTTACGATTATTATAAAACACTAAATTATATTTTTCAAATATTTTTTTTCTTGGAAATATGTAATACTTTTGTTTAAATCCTAACAATAAATTATCTAAATAATAATTTCTACAAATAAATTTGTATTTATAATATTGTTTTTTTGATAATTCCTTTTTATAACTACTACTAACATTGTGAAATTTAGAAATAAATTTAATTAATCTTTCAATATTCATGTCACTATTATCAGGTTCAATATATTCTTGAATTTCATATATTTTATTCTTAATAAAAATGCTAGAAATAATTTTTGCAGTATTAATTCTATTAGAAATTAAATATTTAATAAAATCGTGTTGTTCCAATATTCTCTTTCTGCTTAAAGGGACACTTATTTCTTTTAATATATATTTTTTTTTATCAATTTCTATTAAGCTAACATTTTCACTTATTCTTTTTATAATTGAATAATTATTTTCTAAGAACTTTTTCTTTAACATAATTAAAATTATTCTCCATTAAATTATTAAAATCAATTGATGTTAGAATTTTATTAATTTTATTAATTCTACTTTCTTCATCTTTCATATTAAAATCATAAGGAAAATCTGAACCATATAAAATTCTGCTAGAATCAATAATACTTAAAGCCATTTTAATATTATAAATATTACTAATAGTAGATATATCAAAATATATATTTGTATAATTTTTAAATTCTAATAATACTTCTTCAATAAAAGTTGTATTTTCATAAGTATCTCTTCCAAGATGAGCTATTATTATATTCATTTTAGGAAACATATTAATTAATTTTTTTATATATTCTATTCTTATCTTATCATTACAATGTAATATTAAATAACCTTCATTTTGATTTAAAAAATCATAATATAAAGATCTATTATTTAATTCATCAAATTTATGCAATAAAAAATGTTCTTTAAAAAAAGGTATTCTATTATAATAATAAAAATATTTATTATCATTAATTAATTCAACAGGTATTCCTTTTTTTATATTTTTACAATATTTTTTTATAAATTCATTTTCTTGTTCAATATTAATTTCTTTAAAAACAATTGGTATAGCAAAGAAATCATTTATTAAATCTAAATATTCTTTTGTTTGTTTAATTGTTATAGGATTTACTGCTTTATATAATTTATATTTATTTAAAAAAACTGTATTACTTAGTATATCTTTTACTCTTTGATAATCACCTATATGTAAATGAGAATCATTATATTTCATAATCTACCTCCAGCAACTTAAATCGGAACCCATAATATCACCAGTACGAGCTTTTGCTGAAGCTCTACATCCTCCACATATTCTATTTAATTTACAATTACCACACTTTCCACTATATTTTTTACTAAATAATCTTTTCACAACAATACTATCTTCATATTGTTTTATCATATCATCTGCATTTTTACATTTATTTATATCTAATATTTCATCCTCCATCATAGAACATGGAGTAATAATACCATCTGAATTGATATTTATAGAACTAATTGCTGCTGTACATCCTCCAAAAACACAATCACTTACAATGTCAAGATTATCGTAATCCTTTTCATATTCCAATAAAAATTTTAATGGATCTTCTGTTACTACCTCTAAAACATCTTTATTTTTTAAGGATTGATCAGCTATAATCTTCAAAAACTCCTTCTTTTGATTTGAATCTAAAGATAGTTTCCCATTTAGTGCTCTACCAAATGGTATTACTGAACCAATACCTAAAATTTTTGAATTTTTTGATAAAGCATATTTCACCATATCATTAATTTGATATAAAGTTTCAGGAGTTATAGTCATTCTAATTGAAGAATTAATATAGTCATAATTTTTTATTTTATCTAATACCTCATCACATTTTTTAAATGCACCTGGGTATCCTCTAAAATTATCGTGAATACTTGGATCTAAACTATCTATACTTATTTGAATACATAAAAAATCCAACTTAAGGTTATTTAACTTTTCAAGAATTTCATCTGTTATTAATGATGCATTTGTCGTAATTACTATTTTTTCAAAACCCTTTTCTTTTGCCATTACTACATAATCAAATAAATTGTTATTTAAAAATGGCTCTCCTCCAGAAAATGTTATTTTAAAATCATCAGCTTTTACTTTATCTGCAAAATCAAGTATTTTTTTCATTTGTTCTACAGTAATCATTTTTCTAGGTTGTTTTGAAGCTCTACAATGTTTACAATGCATATTACAATATCCTGTAAGTTCAACTTGTATTAATTCTAATTTTGTTTTATAAATTTCATTTTCTAATTCAATATACAATATAATTACCTCCTAATGATTTAAGTTCAAATGCACATGAATTCATGTGCATTTGAACTCATTTAAAACTTCCACAAGTACAACATGAATTTTTAAGAGTTACAACTTCTTTTATCTTTTTTTGTGATACTTTTCTCATAATACTCACCTCCTTTAAATGTATTTCTTTACTTCTTATTAAAATCTTTTATCTTTCTTTTAGCTAAGCTTGTATGTGCTTTATCTATCCAATCTTCTCTTGGACCAAAGGATAAATCATCTGTTACAATTCTTACTCTATCTTTATTTTTTAATATATAATCAACTGGAACATATTCATCATTTACAAATACTCCTACCATTGTATTTCCAATATCTGTATGTATTTTATAAGCAAAGTCTATTGCTGTTGAACCTTTTGGTAATTCGATTATATCACCTTTTGTAGTATATACATAAACTTTATCAGCAAATAATTCATTTTTTACTTGATTTACAAAAGCTTGATTATCTCCAAACATAGAATTTATCTCTGTTAATGATTTAAAAAATTGAAATTTCTTTTTTAAATCTTCTTGCATAATATTTCTTGCATTTCCCATTTGTTCATTCCAATATGCTGTTAATCCAAATGATGCTACTCTATCCATATCGAAAGTTCTTATCTGTGTTTGAACAAGTTTATCTTCTGGTCCAAACACAGTTGTATGTAAACTTCTATACATATTTGTTTTTGGATTGCAAATATAATCTTTAAATTTTTCATTTATCGGATGATATTCTTTATGAATCATTCCTAAAGTGTAATAACAATTTTCAACATTATCTACCATTATTTTTAAAGCCAATAAATCATGTATATCAGATAATTTATTACCTTCACTTAGTCTTTTATATATTCCATATATATTTTTTGTTCTTACTTTTATTTCATTTGGAATATCTTTATCATTTAATAAAGTTTCTATTTTATTTAACATTTCTTTTAAACAAGATTCACTTGTTTTTTCTAACTTTAATTTCCTTTCTTCGATTCTTTTATACATATCTGGTTTAAGATATTGTAATGATAAATCTTCTAATTCTGATTTTATTCTGTAAGCACCTATGTAATAAGCAAGAGGTACAAATATTTCCATTGTTTCTAAAGCATTTTCTTTTTGTTTAAATTCACTTTTAAATTGTAAAGTCCGCATATTATGTAATCTATCAGCAAGTTTTATAATTATTATTCTTACATCCTCGGTTATACCTGTTAAAATTTTCCTTGTATTTGCAACATTTTGATCTTGTTTATTAGAAAAATTCATTTTCGATAATTTAGTAACACCATCAACCAAATTAGCTATATTTTGATTAAAATCATGTGATATATCTTCTTTTGTTATATTAGTATCTTCTAAAGTATCATGCAATAAACCTGCGCAAATTGTATCTTTATCAGCTTTCATTTCTGAAAGTATGTATGCAACATTTAATGGATGACTTATATAAGGTTCGCCACTTTGTCTCATCTGTCCATCATGTAACTTTAAAGCATACTCATAAGCCTTTTTTATATTTTCTACTTCAGTTGGATTATACTCTCTTATTTTTTCAAGTAAATCTTCCAATGTAATACTACTCATTATAAAACCTCCATACAAAAAGTCGGTTGTCTAAAACATAAACAATGTTTTTAGATAACCGACTCGATAAAAGTACTAGTATTGTTGCAAAGAGAAAATACATCCATAAGAAATGATTTATATATGTATAACATATTTCTACAAAATAAGTTTAAAATATAATGTATGCAATTCATAATAGTACTCCTTCTTAATAAATTAATATGTATTCTAGCATACATTTTTTATAAAAGTCAATATAATTTTTTTAATTTGTTAAAATTTCTTAATTCTCATGTTACTACTCAGCCATAAATAACAGATATAATTATTTTTCTGTTATTTTTTTCACGTAAAAGTTAAGCAAATAATG
>CANRDR010000017.1 GCA_947629425.1 uncultured Bacilli bacterium
TAATGAAGAACAAACATAACCTTCCATTCCATTATAATATATATAATACCAATTTTTACTACAACCATTACCTGTTCCAGCATTCAAATTGCTAACATAAAATTCTACTTTATAAGGTATAGAAGTCAATATATGTGATTTAGAACTACTAGTACTAGGATAATCTCTTAAATTAAGTCCAGTTTTATCAGTAGTATAACCTGTTTCAGCATTAACAAAAATTATACCCATAAAAAACATAATTATAAATAATAATATTTTTTTCGACATATTTTGACCTCCTTATTATATATAGTATATCATGTATAACTTTAGAAGTAAAATTTATTAAATATTATTTGTCATAAATTTACAAAAAAACATCTGTATTAAACAGATATTTTATAATTTTTCTAATACAGCATCATTTTTTTCTATACATCTTACTAAATCCGCTCTATCATACTTATTAAATATACTTCTAAACTTATCAGGATTGTATAAAAACATTTTTAAATGATTAATAAAACATTCTTTTATATTTTTAATACCATATGATTTTAAATGTTCATAATTATTTTTTACTAATCTATTAAAGAATTCAACTTTTTCTATATCTTTTTTATCATAATTATTTTTAATCTTATTTACTTCTTCTAAAGTAAATCCTAAATCAAATAAATATTCCATATTAGATATTACCTCCATTAGATAAATATTTAGATTTCATTATTAATTCTGTTATATCAGTATCTTTAATATATTCACCAAAACTATTTATTGCACCATCTAAATCATATTTTTTAATTCTTGGTATTTTCTCTAATATTAATCCTATAGTTTCTATACTTTGACCTACATTAACTAATTTACTAATAATATTATCTAAATCTTCACTTTCTATTTCTCCAAAAATATTGCATGCTTGATATACATTATCTAAATTAATCATATTTTTATTAAGTACATCAATTATTTTTTGAAACTTTTCTTCATTATATATTTGTTTTAAATAATTTTGTTCATCTTCTTTAAATTTTTTAAAATCTATTCCATTTCTTGTAAAAAATTCTTCTATAGAAGTATCGGTATTAGTTTTATTTAAATTATCTTCTTTTATTGGATTACCAAATATATCTGTTAAAGTTGGATCTTTTTTAAATGGTTCATTAATAGATTGTCCAAAAACATCATTATATACATTATCTATTTTATTTTCTATATTTGTATTATCTTTAGAATTATTATCAGTATTATTATCATTATTTATTGTAGAAAATAAATCATCTATTTTACTTAATCTTTGTTCTTCTTCATTATCATTAAAATTATTAATAGGTTCTAATGATATATTAGAAGGTTTAAAATAATCATCTTCTTTTGTACTATTAAAAGTATTTAGATTATCTTTTAGATTATCAACAGGTTCATATTTACTATCAAAAGTATTAAGATTATTAACAGGTTCATTATTAATACTTAAATTATCTTCTTTTAAACTATTAATAGATTCATCATTATTTAAGTTATCTATTTTTAAACTATCAGTAAATTCATTATTTTTATCTATATTATTATCAAAAATATTATTAGTATTTAAATCTTTACTATTATTAAAAACATTTTCTTTATTTACATCTTTATTTATATCAGATATTGTATTATTATTTTCATCTATTTTTGAATTATCATCTTCTGTTAATTCTGTATCATTATCTTTATCTATTTCATTTTTAAATGAATCAAAATTAAAATCTCCTATATCATAGTCATCAATACTATCATCATTATTATTTACTATATCTTTATTATCTTCATTAATATTATTAATAGTAGTATCTATATTAGACATTTCATCTTTAAAATCATCTTTATCATCAATATTAGCTATTTCATCAAATACCATAGTATTTTCTATTTCTTGATTATAATCATAAGTATCTATATTATTATTTAATATTTCATTTTTATAATCTATTAAATTATCAGTATGATTATTTGCATATTCAATAATTTCTTCTATTTTTTCACTATAGTATGTATAACATGTACTAATATTTTCTACTCTTTCTTCTTTAGCTGTTTTATCCTTTTTTAAATTGATTAATAAATCTTTTATAGTACGTGCTTTATTAGTTAAATCTGCTATATGTGATTTTAATTTTGCTATTTCATTTAAATTAATATTAATTTTAGATTTTATTTCTTTATTTCCAGCATCTATAACACTTAATAAATTCATTTTGCTATATTTTTCATTTAATTCTTTTAAAGAATCTTCTAATGATTTATTATCTTCTTCTAATGATTTAATTTTTTCTTTAGCGTCATCTACTTGTAATTTATATTTTTTAGCCTCTTCTACTTTTTTATCCATTTGCATTTGAATATTATCTAATGTTTCTATAGATGAATCTAATGTACTTTTCATAGTATCTATTATAGTTTTTAAATTTTCATTTGTTTCTTTTATCATACTATCCATACTAATACCTTCCTATTCTATTAAGAATTATAACAAGAAAAAATAACAATGTAAATAAAAAATTATACTTTTACATTGTTTTTTATACTTTTTTTATATATTAATTTATTATCATCAAAATAATATTCTATTTTATTTTCATTTATTAAATATGTTATATATGATTTTAATACACTTCCTATTATAGAATATTGTGTAATATTCATAACTAAATTATAATATTCAAATATATTTTTTAATAATTCTTCAAATGTTTTATCTTTTTCTAATATATTTATTATTGTATTACATATTTCATATATTTTATTTCTATTTATATTAATTAAATCATTAATATCTTCTTTAATATCTATATGACTTGCTATAAAATATTTACCTTTTAAAGTAGATAAATAATCTAATGTATTTAAATATTCTTTTATATCAAATATATAAAATAAATGATATTTATTAATTGTTTCTTCACTTATTAAACTATCACCTATAAAATATACATCATCATTTGTTTTAATACCTATCATATTTGGAGTATGACCATATAATTTAATCATTTCTAAATATTCAGGTATATTATTTTCTAATTCTAAAACATTTGATGGTTTAGCCATTAAAAATTTTGATTTTATATCATTATGTGGATTACCACCATATAAAATAGATGGTTCAAAAATAGTATACTCTGTCATTATTTGTTCTAATTTATGTGCATATATATTAGTATTTGTTTTATTTTGAATATAATTATTGCCACCAATATGATCAGCATGAGAATGTGTATTAATTATTCCTTTTATATTAAAATTATTATCATTTATTATTTTTAATATCTTTTTTCCTGCATCAGAGTCATTTCCTGTATCTATTAAATAAATATCTTTTTCATTTATTTTATATATACCAATATTAGTATTATTTTTTATGTAATATGTATTTTTACCTATTTGTATTAGTTCCATATATCTCCAATCTTTAATATATCCTTTTTAATTTCTTCAGTATTTTTATATCTAATTTCTAAATTTTTATCTATACATTTTTCAAATATATAATTTAGTTTATTATTTTCTATTTTTTTATATAAATTATTTCTTTTACTATTTAATTTTTCTTCTTTAGTTCCAATAAATGGAAATTTATTTGTAATTAAATAATAAAATATTATTCCAAAACTATATATGTCTGTTTGTATAGTTATTTGTTTTTGATCTATATATTCAACTGATGCATATTCTATTGTACCTATTCTTTGAAATTCATAATTATTATCTTTTTTGGAAATAGCAAAATCAATTATTTTTATATTATTAGATTCATCTATAAGTATATTAGATAATTTTAAATCACAATGTATTATATTATATTTATGTATTATATTTAAGCAATCTAATATTTTAATTATAATATTTAATTTTTCTTTTATATCTTTAAAAGTATATTCTATTAGTGTTTTTCCTTTTATATATTCATATATTATATAATTATTATTATATTCAAAATTAAAATCATATATTTGTGGAATAAAACTTTCATTTCTTAATAAATAAAATATATTTACTTCATTTTTTAACATTTTTATTCTAGTATTATCATTACCTAAATAATATTTATAAAAGAATTTTAAATTATTATAAGAACATATACCTATTAATGAATCATTATGTTCATATTTTTTTATTATTTTATATTTATTTAACATATGTATTTTTAATTTAAAAGAAAATTTTATAATGTTTTTGTTTGAGTATTTTCTTTTTTGGCTTTTAAATAAAATTTTGTTTCTTTAATTACTTTACCATTTTTATCAATTTCTCTTGCTATTGCACTTACAGCATTTTCTTCATTTTCTAAAGTATTATCAAATTCATCAAAATAATAAATTTCTGAATAAATACCACCATTTGGAGTAGGTCCTTCTACTTTTCTCATAAACGTTTCCTTTCTATTTTTATATATTTTTATTATGTTCTTCAAGATTATAAATAATTTCTGAATTATAATTTATTGGATTAATTAATTCATAATATGTATCTAATATTTTATTTTCTTCTACTCCTAAAAAATCAAGAATTGATATAGCAGTTTCCATACTCATATCAAAGAAACAATTATCATTTGCCAAAACTTCATCCAATATATCTAATTTTGATTCTATTTCAACTTGATTTTCTTTATTAATTTTATCTCTTTTTGATTTTGCTAATAATCTTATATTTTCTATCATTTTAAATCATGAATCTCCTCTTAAATATTGTATCACATAAATGATTGTTGTTCATATTTATATTTTATTAAATATTTAATCCTAATACTTTATTATCTCTTAATGTTACATTATTTTGTTCTATAATACTTTCTAACTCTTGTTTTGATATAATTTCAAATCCATTCTCTTTAGTAAATAATTGGTATTGTATTGTTCCATTACTATCTAAATATGATAAAATTGGTCTATAATTTCCAGAATCACTGTCTATAATTATATCAATACTTGCATTTTCTCCAAATAAATTATTTTTTTGACGTTTTAAATAAGCATATGCTTCTGTTTCTCCCATTTTAGATGAATTTATCATTTCTACTGTCTTTGATACTTTATTTTCCATTTTATTATTACCTAATAATTTATCAATTAAACTATCATTTTTAAATTTTTCTTCTAATCTACTTAAGGATTCTCTATAATATCTATCATTTCTAGTATAGCCTAGTTTTTTATCTATGACTGATAAATCATCTGCTTGATTAGATAAATTTTTTACTTGTTCTATTCCTTTTTTACCAGTAGCATTTATTTCTATATCATTATTAAATATCAAAAATCCACCTGTTTTATTACCTGATTTACAATTTACTAAATCTGTTAAGTAATTTGTATACCCTTGTGTAGAGTCTGCAAATATTTTTTTACCATTATTAAGATTAATTTCTATCCATTTATGTGCTCCAACACTATTGTTACCCATTATTTTTATAGTACCATTTATATTAGCCTCTTTTAATAATTCTTGATATAATTCCGACCAACCTTTACATATTACTCTATTTGAATCTAAATTTTCAAAGTTTTCCAAAGTTAATTCTTGATTATAAGTTAATTCTTTTAAAGTTTCATCGTTTCCTAATGCATAATTAGTATCATAATTTACTCTTTTATTTAATTCCATATAAATATATCTTGCTTTTTCTTCATCAGATAAATTAGAAGGCATATTATCAATAATAGAATTTTTTAAATTTTTGCTATTTTCTAAAGATACTGCACCTTTATTAATTATTTTATCATTTATTTTAGAGATTTTTGCTTTTGTATCATTAAAAAGATTTTCAATATTTTCTTTAAATATAGATTTCGTTTCTGATACTTTAGCCTTAGTACTGTTAAACATATCTATTACTTTTTGTTTTAGTTTGTCAATTCCTTTTAATTCTACTATTTCTTCTGTTATATCATCTAATGTTATATCATCTTTTAGAACAAATTCATTTTTAGATAGTGACATTGGTTCTGTTACAAAATCATCTACTGATTTAACAACATTCATTGGTTCTGTTATATCATCTAATTTAAATATTTCTTCTTTTAAATTTTCTTTTAAAACATTATTGATATTATTTTTTGCTTTTACTTTATCCAAAAATTCTTGAGGTGCAGTTTTGACTACATCAGAATCTAATGCATTTTCTAAATTATATTTTTTAGAAATCAAATTATAAGTATCTTCATCTACAAGTTCTTTAATACTTATATTATCAGGATATCCTTCTGGTATAACAACCGCTAAAACTCTAGCATTACCATTTTCATATATTATTTCATCATATCTTATTTTTTGATTTCCACCTATTAAAAATTCTCTTTCAATGTCATTATTAGCGATTACACCAACATTTAAGCCTTTACTTCCTTGAGGACAAACAAAATCTATTTCTACACTACCATCTGATCCTATAGGAATACCATGTGCATTTCCATCATATGAATCAATATAATTAATACATGTACTTTTACTTCTATTTGTTGTAAATATTTTACCTTTAATTTCTTCTAAATCTTTTCCTTTCAATTCTGGAAATTCTCCAATGTCAGTTGATCGTTGAAATATATAAGTTCTATCTAATTTATTACTTTCCATAATAGAATTTATTTTTTCAACAATTTCACTTGTTTTTATTGTCTTAGAACTTAAATTTACTTCAATGTCTACACCAGTATCTAAATATGAATTTATTTCTTTATAAATACCACTAGTATATAATGCAACTGCATCTATACATTCTTCATCTCCAAGAAGCATTGCTTTTGCAACACCAGAATTCAAAAATTCTCTAAACATTTCTTTATCTTCAAAAGGCATATTCTTTAGATTTTCTATATTTCGAAAATTATCTGTCATAAAAGATAGTTTATTAAATACCGATGATGTTCCTTCTAAACCATGTTCATTAAAATATTTTAAATCAAATTCATTTATAGTATTAGGTGTAAACTTTTTATTTACAATTATATCTATTATTTCATCAGATAATTTTTTATCAGTTTCAATTAAATTATTTACTTCTTTAAAATAATTTTCTAATGAAATTAACATTGTTTCATTGTTATTTAATCTATTTTTACAATCATATATTGATGATAAATTTTTTGCAAAATTTTCTTTAATATTAGGATAATTTGAAAATTTATTATATAAATCATTAGATTTTGCAAACTCATATTCTATTGCATAACATATATCTTCTACTTTATTTGAAGGTATATTTCCTTTCAATAACATATCTTCTGTTATTCCGTTTTCCTTAAATACATTTCTAATATTAGTTATTTGTTCATCTGTTAAATCATCAACAATCATACTACCTATTCTTATATTTTTATTTTTTGAAGTTTCATTAAATATTGAAGAAAAATCAACTTGCTTACTAAAATCATTATCAACAATGTTTATATTTTTTATAACATCTTCATTTATATTAAGTTTTTTTATATATTCATTAAAACTGTTTATTACACCAACATCATCTTTTGATTTACTCAAATTTTGCCAAAAATCATCTCTTAATAATCTATCAGTTTCAGTTAATTCTCCAATATTTGTTTTATAAATTGAATCAGCAAGTTCTGCATAAACATTTTGTAAATTATCTATTTTAAAGTCCCCAGTTTTTAATTTTTCTGCTGTAATACCTTGTGATATAAAACTATTCTTTAATATTTTTGCTTGTTCATCAGTTAGTTTAATCTCGTTATTTCCTACAAATACATTTTTAGATCCTACATTATCATCAAATATTGAGTCTAAATTTGCAATTCTTCTTCCTGTATGTTGTATATTTAATTCATCTATCATATTAATATTATTAGTTGTTTTGATAGTTATATCCGTATCAACATTTACTTTTGATGCTCTTGAATTTATACCAATAGGATTTTCATCTGTTAATACTGTATTTTTCACATTTAATTCATCAACATTCACTTTTGTTGATTTTGTATCTAGTTTATCAATTCCTTTTAATTCTACTATTTCTTCTGTTATATCATCTAATATTATATTATTTTTAGAAAATGATAAAGGTTCTGTTATATCATCTAATTTAACTGTAATATCATCTGTTTTTGCAAAGTTAACTGCATAAGGAGAATCGATTTTAGCATTAGTATTCTCATATAGTATTTTAACATCTCCTTTAGCAGGATTTATAGATTCAGAAAGATATGATAATTTTGCTTTTACTTTATCTAATAAATTTGTGTCATCTAATTTTATTAAATCTGGATAATATGTTTTTAAATAATTATATCTATTAGGAAAAATCTTTTTAAAATTATCTTCGCCCATTCTTCTATAATTTTGCAATGCTTCAGCAAAATCTTCCGCATATCTGCCATCACTTCTTGCATTAAATGATTCTGCTGCATATTTGCTACAAAAGTTTTGATCTAAATAAGCCGCTTTTTGCCATTCAATACTATTAGATATAATATTATTTTCGTCTAAACAATGTCCTGCTTCATGATAAAGTGTTCTTAATAACAAGTTATCAGTAGAACTATTATAAAAAAGTACATTACCTTCTCCAGCAGCTGCAGAACTAACAAAATCAGTATTATGTATTGAACTCCAATATGCATCCTCAGGATTTTTTTCAGCAGATAAAATAATTTTTCTTATTTTACTAGATAAAGTTGGAGAATTTGTATCTAAATCATTTAATGCTTCTATCGCTTTATTTAAATTATATTTAGCTTTGAAATCTTTCTGTATAAAAATATCTCTATTTGTTTTTGTATCATGAAACTTATAACAATCAATGTCTTGATTATATATATAACCTCCTATTTTATAAGTAGTCTCTCCTTTATATTTTAAGTTTTGATTATTAGATAATATATTAGCAATAGTTTTTTTAGTTTTTAATTCTGTTTTACTCAAATTACTACTATTTGATAAAAATATATTTGTTCCAGTATTATCAATACTAGTTTTACTTAATTTACCATATTCATCAACACCAATATAACCTAAATAATTAAAATTATCTTGACTTTTATTTAAATTTTCAAAATCAAATAATTGTTCAGAAACTATTTTTTTTGAATCCTCTGATCCATTTTTTAGTATTCCAAATATATCATTATCTGAATAATAAATATTATTATCTTCTGATAAACGTACTTTATATAAAGTACGGCCATCATCTAATTGCATTTTTCCTTCATCAATAAGAAAAAATTTTCTTGAATAAGATTTATTATTTGCAACACTATCCATATTAACATAACATACATTATCTAAAACTTCATAATTTGTTAAATTCCATTTAGAACTATTTACAGTATTTCCTAAGTTTTTTGATATTGATTCATTTAATTCAGTAATTTGACTTGGATTATTTAATAAATTATCTATTGCTTTTTTTGCACCAATCTTAATTTTATTTAAATCTTGTCCACCACTAATAAAATCACTTAATTCAAAATTATAATTATCATATTCTGTTTTAGTTAATTCCTTAAAAAATAATTTTCCATTTTCATCTTTAGATAAACCATAATAAACCTTTTCTGCATTTTTAGATAAACTTAAGTCAAAATCACCATTATTTATTATTGCATTATCATCTAAATATCTATATCCTAATTTAGCAATTTGATCATCATTTGGCATTATTTTTACACCAACCATTTTTGCTTTAGTATCTAAATTTGTAATTACATCATCAAAATCTAAATCTCCACCTGCAAAGAAAAATGATTTTTTACCTTGATTAACAATTCTATCCATTATATTACCGGAAGCTCTTAAAACTTTTGAATCCATTATTGCATCTGCTGCTTCTTCAGTTGTTAAATGTACGATTCCATTATCTAATATTTTTTTAGATATATAGTCTGAATCTAATACACTTTGAACAGCCCTTTTGCCATTCATAACATCAATACATCCACCTATAAATCCTGCTGGCATTGTACTAGGATCGTATATCATAGTTGAAAAAATAGGACTATTAATAAAATTTTGAAATTTTGCACTTGAATTTAAATTTATAGCAAGAGCGTTAACTTTTGATTTAATGTCAATTGCTGTTTTAGTTGCTGTATCTTTAAATGAAGAAAATTTATCTATTATTTTTTGCATTTTATGATAAGTTTCTTCTTGTGTTAAAGTATCTACAGTTTCTAGTGATGCATCTTCTAGAATTGTAGCACTTATATTTTTGCTTACATCTGATGTTGACACTCCAGACATACGTGCTTCGATTCCCGCACCTAAAAGTGATGATAATGTATTTGCTCCTATTACAAATGCTCCTTCTAACCATCTGTCTTTTAACATTTCTTCAAAACTTTTTCCACTTGCTATGTCAGCAGCGCCTGAAGCAACTAATGCTCCTGTGTCTAATATGTTATCTAAATCTACTAAATTTTTTCCAAAACTTTTTAAAAATCCTTTTTTTCCTATGTTTGCTACTTGTTTAACTCCAGCTCCAGTTGCTGCTCCTATTGTATTATATAATTGTGCTCCTGCATTTCCCATTGCATACCATGAACTTGCTTCTGATAATCCTCCTGCTATTGTTCTTAATCCCGCTTCTTTATAATTATATTGTTCTCCAGCTTCTCTATTTATGCTTTCTGCGTATTCTTCTCCTGAATCTCCTGCACCATAAAAAAAACCTACTACAGCTGGTATTGCTGCTCCTTCGGATAATATTGAAAGACCTACTGCAGCAGCAATCTTTCCTACATCAGTTGTTACGTTTTCTATAGTATTTGCACCTTCACTATTATATTTTAAATTGCTGAATCCATTTATTAATTTTCCGCCAGTTGTTTCTTCAAAATATTTTTTTTCAAATTTATCAATATATTCTTTTCTTTGAAAATCTAAAACATTATCTTTTATTTCTGACGATAACTTTTTATTGCCTGCAATATCAACAACTCCTGCTACTATATTTCCACCAATACCTGCTACTCCATCAATAATTGATCCAAAAATATTAAAAATACCACTTAAATCTTTTGCTGCAACTACAGCACCAGTTGACATTGTACCTGCTAAAGCAATGTTTACATCTCTAAATGCACTTTTATAATCTCCTTCTATTAAAGTTCCTACTGCTTTACTCCATTGTGCATAATTTTCTGCTATAGCATCTAAACCTGTTTTATAACTTTCAAAAGTTTCTTTTAAATAATTTATTTGATCATCATATGCTTTTATTTCATTTGGATCTTTTGTTAAACTCTTTAATTTTTCATAACTTTTTATTTGTTCACTTATATTTTTCTTTATATCTTCTCTATATTCTGTTTTTTCTTTTACATTAAGTATTCCTTTAACATTTTCATAATTATATTGTGCTTTACTTAAATTTTTACTACTTTTTAATAAATTAGAAGATTCTTCTATAGATGCATTTTGATTTTTTAATTCTTGAAATATTTTTATATCTTCATTACTTAAAGCGTTCCATGATTTATTATTATAATAATTTATTAAAACATCATTTGCTTTTTGTGCTTTTTGATATAATTCTAATGTTAAATCGTACTTTAGATCTGGATTTTTTTCTTTATTTAATTTTGCTTGTATTTGATTTTGTTCACTTATATAAACATTATATAAAGTTATTGCTTCAGTTTTTGTTAAATTTTTTTTATTTTCAAATAATTTTTTTATTTCTTCATTATATTCTATTTCGTTATAATTTTGTAATCTTTCTTTTTCTACATTAGTTAAATTACTATTATCTAATAAACTATTTTGAAATTCTAAATTAATAGCAGCAAAAGAAGAATCAATTTTCATTAATTGATCTTTTACTGGTGTTATTTTATCATACTTTATTTGATTTAATATTGCAGAAGCATATATTATATTTGAATTATAGGCATTTTGTATTTCTGTTTTATAATCATACCAGTTCTCAAATTTAGAACTATCTATTATATTTGTAGATATAAAATTATTACTCATTAATTTTACGGCATCATTTATTGCAGTTTCAGCCTGTAAAAATAACAATGGATCTACTTTCATAATAATCGCCTACTTTTCTTTTTTAGATTTGTGCCGCTTTAGCCTCTTGTTCTTTAGCTCTTTGATAATATCTTTTAGCTGTTTCTAAATTATTAACACAAGTATTATACTTAGTTTTATAATTATTTGCCGCTTCTGTTGTTTTTTGTTTAGTTAAATTTAAACTGTTTATAGCATTATCTAAATATTCATTACATTTATCTAAATCACCTAATTCTGCAAATTGATCTAATCTTTTTCCTTGTGAAATATAGCCTCCACTTGCATATGAACTACGTGCATTAGAACAATTACTTTTTATATTTTTTAATGCATTTATTGCATTCTCAATAACATTAGCATATTCTGTTAATGTATCATATTCACAAAAAGTACTTTTTAAAGTGCTATATTGACTCATTAAACTACTATAATATGAGGAACTATGTCCGGATGAAACACTGGGAACTGGAGTTACCAATCCTTCAGATAAATTCATGATGCTTTACTTTCCATTTCTTCTTTTATTTTTTTTCTAAATGTTTTATCTTCATCATCAGAATATCCTATACAAAATAGTTTTTCTATTTGATCATGATTAAATAATGCAGTTTGTTCACTTGTTAAAACTCCTTCTGGATATAAACATCCTGAATAATCATATATTGTATCTTTATCTTCATTAGATACACTACAAAATCCTGTTATCATTAATCTTTTAGTAGCACCTTTTAATAATACTACTGTACCTATTGGTAAATATTTTTCATACATATTTTATATCTCCTTTATTATATAATATATTGTAACATATTTAACAACTTCTAACAATTATTTTTGATAGAATTTTAAGTTTTACACAATAATAATAATAAAAATTAAAAAAATGACATTTCGTCACTTTTTATTAAATATTATCTATCAGCAGCTTGTGCATTTTCACCAGCAGTTTTAATATTGCTAATACATCTATCCAAGCCATTAATAATATCTGGCATATTAGTATTCACACAATTAAGAATAATACTTTTAAATTCACCTGCTGCATTGCCTTCCCATAACATATCTGAATCATTATCTATTTTAGCAATTTTATCCATTAATGATTTTTTGACATTTTCCAAACTAATTTTTATAGCATCTAGTTCTGTACTAATTGCACTAATCTTATCATAATCATAAGTGACTATTTCTTTAGCAATATTTTGATTAGTCATTTCATCTAAATTAGCAAGAGTAACATCACCAAATGTACTAGATACAGATGTGTCACTACCTAAATTAGCAAGTTCTAGTGAATTAATATTTTTTGCTATTTTTTCCATAGCATCACCAAAGTCTTTTCCAAATTCATTACTAAAATCTATTAGAGTGTTGTATGTTGCCTTAAAATCGTTATAATTTTTTACTGCAGCAGCACCGGTCCATACATTGGGTTGAACTAAAACTTCTATTTGCGCATAAAATTTATCAGCACAATTTTTTATACTATCTCCACCATTAGTACCATCTATTAATCCTATAACTTCATTAGACCATTGCTTCATTCTAGCTGAATCATAAATTATAGTAGCCATTTCTATTCCTCCTTACAATAAAACTATAACATTTAAATATATTAAAGTAAATTTATAATTAACATTTTTTACATTTTATTTACACTTAATCTATTTTTTCAATAACTTTAATAAATTTTACAATACCATTAGTTACTAAATAACCATAACTATTTCCTATAGGATTATAATATTTTTGTTCCATTCTAGTAGGTTTAATAACATATTGTTCACTAAATCCATCACCTATCCATAATCCATTAGAAGAATCTACAGTATCTTTATACCATGATTCCATTTCACACTTCTTAATATTAGATCCAGTATCTATTAATATAAAATGTATTTTATTAGTTTCTTTAGTTTTATTCATAATATTAATAAATAAATTTTTCTCTTCTTCTTTTAATGAATGAAAGAATTTATCTATACCAATAATTACACAAACTAATTGTTTAACATTATTAATTGCTTTAATATTAGAATTATTTTTTAAATATACATCATATATTTGATTAGAATAATTATCTATTTTAGTTAACATTTCTAAGTAATTATTATTTATATAACTAATGTTATATTTAAATTCATCATATATAAATTTAGAATCAAATACTATACTAGTAAATGTATTATTCATAGATAATATATATATAAGTTTATCTATAAAAGATATTCCATCTTCCATTGTCCTCATACTTAATAAGTATGAAATATTAATTGTTAAATTAATATTTTCAACATTTAATGTTTCTTTATTTAATCCAATAGGTATATTAGATAAATTAGTATATCTTTCTTTAATATCATTATACGATACAATATCAGGTAGTACTGGAATATTTCTTGCTTTTTTTCTTACTTCACTAAATAACTTAATACTAATTGATTTTAAATCTTCTATTAAAGTATCTTTATTTTGAGCATAAGCAGTTTGAAATTCAACAATACTATCTAGTTTAACTAAACCTCTACCAAATGATTTTGATGGTACTATATCAGTTTTACCGAGTAATGTTCTATATTCCATTGGATCATTTAATTGTAATGTAATAGTAGTTTTAAAATTTTGTGTTATTTTTGTTCTTATTGCAGAAGTACTAGAACTTGATAATATAAAATAAATTCCATATTTATTAGCATCTCTTGTTAAATCAGCAATAGTTTCAAAATATGTATCATATAAATCAATAAATACATCAAATTGATTAAATATAATAACCATATTAGGTAATTTTTCTTCACTTGATTTTATAAAATCAAAATAATTACCATTATAATTTTGAAATAATCTTTTTCTATATTCTATTTCATTAGCAATAAACTTAAATAAATTATTTATTTTTTCATCTTGTCCAGATACAACTATATCACCTACATGTGGTGCCATAGTATAACAATTTAATATTTCTGCGCCAAAATCAACAATATATAAATTTACTTCTTCTAAAGTGTAATTTGAAATTAAAGAATATACTAAAGTTGTTAATAAATTTTCTTTTCCACTTCCTGAATATCCATAAATAAGTGTATTACCTTCTTCACTAATTGGTAGTGTAAGTAAACCTTGTATTTGTTTAGATGGATAATCATATTCACCTATAATTGGTTCTAAATAATAATCTCTTTTTTGAAAATTATATTTTTCTTTCAATTTATCAACATATATTACATCTGGTATTCTAGATAACCATAATGGTTTTATATTTAAATCCACTTTTTTGCTGCTTTCAATTATATAGTTTAATACATTAGGTAATTCTTCTCCTTTAAAGACATATTGTGTATTATTTTTTTCAATATTACCTTTTTTATAAATACTACCAATTTCATCTATAAAATCTATAGTAGAATCAACTATATTAACTCTTTTATCAGATTCATAATATGGACTTCCAGCATATGCTGCTTGTCCTTTTAAGAAAAGTTCATTGTATCCAACTTGTAAATAAAATCTACCAGTTTCCTTTAACATAGCAGCATCAGGACATTTTAACATATCCATACTATCAGATTTATCTTGTACTTTTAAACATACTCTAAATTTAGAGTTAGACCAAATTTGATCATTTACAACTCCGCTTGGTTTTTGTGTTGCAAGTATTAAATGAACTCCTAAAGAACGTCCTATACGCGCTGTAGAAATAAGTTTATCCATAAATTCAGGTTGCTGAGTTTTTAATTCTGCAAATTCATCACTTATTATAAATAAATGACTCATAGGTTCACTCACTTTACCTGCTCTATATAGTTCCTGATATTTATATATATCCATGCTACTTTCTTTTAAATCTTCACGAGCTTTTTTAAACATGCCTTGTCTTCTTTTTAATTCACTTTCAATACTAGCTAAACTTCTATTTATTTCAACTATATCTAAATTAGTTATAGTTCCTACTACATGTGGTAATTTAATATTATTTTCAACATCATCAAATGTTAAAGATAAACCTCCACCTTTATAATCTATAAGAACAAATTGTACTTCTTCAGGACTATAATTTATTGCCATAGATAAAATATAAGTTATTATCCATTCCGATTTACCAGATCCTGTCATTCCTGCTACTAATCCATGAGGTCCATGAGCTTTTTCATGTAAATCAATTTTAAATGTTTCTCCTTGTTCTCCAATACCTACAGGTGTTTCTAAACTATTAATTATATCGTTATTTTTCCATCTATTTAATATATTTAATTGATTAATATTTCCAACATCAAACATTTCTAAAAATGAATATCTTGTTGGTAATACAAATTTTCCACTATTTATATCTAAAGGTATATTACTTATCATACTAATAGAATTTCTAATAGAAAAATTTATATAATCTGGATTAAATAATAATTGATTTTCTTTAGCCATTTGATTAGTAAATATTCCAGAATTACTTTCTTCTACACTTACAAACATATTTGTTTCATTAGGAAGTTCATCTAATTTATCAACAAGCATTACTATACTATAACCAATATTATTTAAACTTTTTAATATATCACTTATAAAAATATTATTTTTCAAACTATCTATATCATCAGTTATTATTAAGTAATATGGTAAAAATAACGCTTCTTTATTATCACCTAATGTTTCTATTCTATAATTATATTCTTCTTTTAAATAACTAGTTAATTTATTCAAGTCATCTTTATCAGTAGCAAAATATCTTATACTTTTATCATTATTCCATAAAAATGGTATATTTCTATATTTTTCCCAATAATGTTCATTATTTTTAGTAGTTAAAACTACAATTCTTAACATATCATAACCATGATATGCCATAATTTGTAACATTAATCCATCAAAAAATCTATATAATAAATTGCTATTTCCAATTATACCTACTTTATTATTAGTTTTAAAATTAAGAGTTATTGGAACATCTTGTATATCCTTAGATTCACTAATTAATTCATCTATTATATCTTTTAAATTATCTTCATCCATTGTAAAATGTTCTTCGGGATATTTTATATCTATATCTGGTTTTTTTGTACCTATACCTAATCTTAAATTTAAAAAGTCTTCATGTTCTATTTTTCTTTCCCATAAATTTCTAGACTTAGTTACTATTATGTTATTTACATTTACTAAAGGCAAATTATCTTCTATTAATACTTGTTTCTGATAATTAATCTCTTTAAATATTTCTTCTCTTTTTTCTTGAACATATTTTTTATATTTTTTTCTTCTTTTTAATTCTTTTTGTACTTTTCTATATTTATTATATGCTCTTTGCATCATTGGAAATAAAATCATAGTAACTAGCATACATACTGTTACTAAAATAGATGCAAATTCATCTTTAAGAGTACTTTGTTTATTTAAAATTCTTTGTAATGATGTTAAACCTGTTACTAAAGACATCATACCCATAGTAAGCATTGGAGCTATAGTAAATATTAATGG
>CANRDR010000018.1 GCA_947629425.1 uncultured Bacilli bacterium
TATTTGTATTACTTTTAGAGCATCATTATATGAATCTACTGTTGTTAGTTGATGTGAAAAATTATCTAATGCATATGATTCATTTCTTATTAATTTAGTTTTATCTAAATTTCTATTCATTTCTATATTTACATATCCTATATTTTTAACATGAATTATTAAATCAACTGTTTTCTTTTTATCTAATTTATTTAATTTAATAAATTCATTATTTTTAATAGTTATATCTTCTTCTTTAATATTTATATTTAATAAAGTATTAATAAGAAATGCTAATAAATGTTTATTTTTTTCACTACTAAATAAAGCTTTAAACATAAAATCATATGATAATGGAACTAATTTTTTTTCTTTTAATTTTGTCACTTCATTAACCTCCCTTCACTATATATTTACTCTATTTTTTTGCATTTCCTTTTTTTTATTGCAATTTTTTTAAAAAAAGTTAAAAAAATTACAAAAAATACTCTAATTTTTAATTTTAGAGTATTAAATTAATAAAAATATTTATATTAGTAAATGTTTCAAAAATTAGCAAAAACTTCCTGTTATTATTAACTTAATTTATGTTATTCTTTAACCAATATTAGCCAAAATAATATTAGGAAGGAGGAAATACGTGTGAAAAGTTTTAAAAGTCTTATTTTAGTACTTTTAATTATGTTATGTTTACCAATAGTTGTTAATGCTGAAACTAGAACTGTTAATACTGAAGAAGAATTAATTAATGCTATTAAAGATAAAAGTGTTGATTATATTAGTATAGGAAGTGATATTAATACTACTCAAAAAATTACTACTACTAGAGATGTTACTATAGATGGTAATGGGCATACTTTAAAATACGTTGGAACTTTTGGAAGTGAAAAAAGTACAGATAATAAAGTATGGGGAAGTATATATATATTACAAATTTATAAGGCTAACGTAACAATTAAAGACATTAAACTAACAGGTGGTAATGCCGCTATATTAGTTAATGGTGGTAATGTTACTTTAGAAGGTATAGTTGATGTATCTGGTAACGGTTTTGGTGGAATTGAATTAGGTAAAGGTAAAGATGTTACCTCTACACCTACACTAAACTTAGATAATGATGCTAAAATAGTTAATACTACTGACAGCAATAGTAGTCCATCTGTTTGGGTACCAAAAGATACAGATAATGCTTTAATGATTATTGATGGAGTTAGTAAAACATTTACAGCAGGCGAAGAATTAACTTTAGGTGAAATCAATACTATTTATGGCATAACTGATGAAAATCCAAAAACTGGAGATAATATTTTTATAACTTTATCAATTATTTTTATAAGTTTAATTACATTAATTATTTCTTATAAAAAGTTATTAAAAGCATAAAAATCGATAATTTAATCGATTTTTATTATATTAATATTCTATATTTTTTAATTTAATTAATAAATTTTCTTTATCTAATCCTGTTACTTTACCTTGTATATTATATTTAATATCACTATTAGGTATTTCATATAATATTATTTTATCTAATTCAGGATAAGGTAATATTGTAATACGATTTTTTTCTCTTTTTACAATAACATATTTCTCAAGTGTATATATATCATTTATTATTGTAAATGGTACATAATATTTAAAATCAATTTGGGGTTTTATTTTTCTTTTTTCAAAATCTTCTTTTTTTTCTTCCTTTAAAACCTTTTTTAAATCTCTAATATTATCCATTTCTTCTACAGATGCAGTTCCTACTACTTTTATATAATCATTTCTATATATAATTATTTCTTTTAGATTAGAATAATATTTTTTATCATTTATAGTTACGCATTCTAATTTATTATTATAATTATTATATAATCTAAATACTATTAAATTATTTTTATATTCATTATAAATATAATAATATAATCTTTTATATCGTATTATTTTACCTCTTTCTAATATATCAATTCTACTTAATTCTTTTAATTTATTATCTTTATGTATTAATATTAGTTTTTGTTTATTAGAATTAGCATAATTAATAAATTTTATTTTTGCATTTTTATCTATTTCAAATACTTTAATATAATTAAAATTATATATAATATCATTTAATATAATAGAATATCTATTATCTGTTTTACTTATAAAAACTTTATAACAATAATATTTTTTATCATCTAATTCAAATATATAATATAAAGTGTTATTATAATTTATAATATCTCCAATAGTTATATTAAATTTAATTTTTTTTAATTTTAATTTCTCTATTTTTTTAATATTTATATAGTAATAATATAATGCTTTATTTAAAGTATTAAAATCTTGATCATTTAATTTAGCAATTGTTTTTATATATTGTGATTTATTTAATAATTCTAATTTTCCTAAATAAGCATAGGTAGTTTTATCAAGACTATATATATCTTTATCTAATTTATATTTAAATATTTCATTTTTAGGCATATGACTACCGCATATTAATACATAAATTTTATTTCTTTTTATTTTAAAGACTATACATGGGCCTTCTCTATGACCAGTTTCTAATTGTTCTAGTTCTAATTCATTTTTATATCGTTTTATCCATATAATATCTTTAACATGTATATCTTTTTCTTTATGAAATATTTTCTTAAATAAATTTACTATTATCATATATCAACCCCCCTTACCCACTTTCAGTATACTCTTTTATATTTTTTTATGCAATACATTTATATTAAAAAGTATAAAAAAACTAAACTATATAGACATTAGTTCAGTTTCTTTATTTTTTTCTATTTCATCAATTTGTTTATTATATTTATTTATTAAATCTTGTATTTCATTTAATAATGATTTTTCTTCATCTTCTGGAAAATCATTATTTTTTATTTGAGTATTTGCTTCCTGTCTAATATTTCTTAATGCTACTTTTGCTTCTTCAGCCATACTTTTTGCTTGTTTTACATAATCACGTCTAGTTTCTTCAGTCATTGGTGGCATTGTCAAAATTATACTTTCACCATTATTTACTGGATTAATACCAATATTAGCCTCATTTATAGCCTTTTCAATACTTTTTAAATTATTTCTATCAAATGGCTTTATAAATAATTGTTTGCCGTCATGTACAGTAATATTTGCTAGTGTATTTATAGGACTTAGTGCACCATAACATTCTGCTTCTATTCCACTAACTAAACTTGGATTAGCCCTTCCTGCTCTAATATTTAGTAATCTATTCTCTAATGTTTCAATTGATGTCATCATTTTTAATTCTGTATTATCTATTATATCCATAAGTTCTCCTTCTTTATTTATTATACATTTTTATTTAATCATTTACAAGTGCAATTAAAGAAAGTATGAATGCTAAAACTACTGTTGCTTCTAATATAAATGCTGTAGTTATAAATGCTGCTTTATCTCTCCTTGTTAATTCAGTTTCTGCAGTTGGATGATAATTATTTGGTTTATTTGTAAGCATTTTAGAATATCCTTTATCATATCCCATTGCAGAATTATCAACTTTGTCTCTTATAGCCTTACTTCTATCTACTATATTTTTTATTCTATCATTTACATAGTAATTATTATTATTTGCATACAATATAAATCTATCAAATACTCCACTTACTTCATATGAAAGAGAAATTCCATCCTCCATTAAAGATACACATTTTTCTAAAAAACTTTCTAAAAATGTTATTTTATCTTCTGAAACAGTATTTGTTCCAATATTCATATAAATTTCGTTAATTATTTGATATAAATAATTAATTGTGTTTTTTTGTCTTTCTAATTGTTCTTCATTCATAACTCTTCCTTCTATTCTATTAAAATAATATCACATTTATGATATTATTACAATTTTAAATGACTCAACAATCACAAGTGTTCTATTAATATCAATACCTATTTTTCATAATATAACCTTCAATTTTTTTAATATAAATTAGAAATTCAACCCTCTATATCATTTTTTAACATTATTCCATTTTAAACATAATTCTTTAGTATATATTTTATCTCTATATTTTTTTAATAATTCCATTTGTTCATTAAAATCTTCTTCATCCCAATTACAAAATGTATAATTTTTATCATCTTTTGTTTTAATTTCTTCTAATTCTTCTATAGTGTAATATTTAACATCATTAACCTCTTCTTTCTGAAGTTTAAAATCATCTTCTTTATAATTAGTAAAAATTATATATCCATAAGAGTAATAATGTTCATTTGGATTGATGCTTTTAAAAATATCAATACTCTTTATTTCATCGTCATTTAATTTTAATCCTATTTCTTCATAAATTTCTCTTTTGATAGATTCATCACATGTTTCTCCAGCATCTACATGACCACCTGTTTTTGCCCATTTACCAGGATTTTTCTTTTTGTCTAAAGCCCTTTGTTGAAGTAAAATTTTACCGTTATAATTCATAATCCATGCAGATACATGACGATGCCATAAGTTTTTCTTATGAACTGCTGAACGTTCTAATGAATAACCTAAATATTTATTATTTTCATCAAATATATCTATTAACTCCATACTATTCACCTCATATATTCTTAAATATTTAGTTGCACAACTTCTAAATTAATATAAAACTTAATAATAATCATTATTATACTAAATTTTTAAATAATTCTATAGATGTTTATATAACTTTTTAAGTTATATAAAAAGAAATATTAATACTATTTAACATTTCCAAAATCTTTAAAAGGAAATAATATAAATTTAGTAGTTCCTAAAATTTCTTTTTTATCTATAGGTCCTATAATTCTACTATCTTGTGATACTCCTCTATTATCTCCCATTACAAAATATTCATTTTTACCTAATTTTATTGCTTCAATGTCACCAGTATTTTTTTTATTATATGGATCTTTTAATACTTTGCCATTTATATACAAAGTTTCATCTTTATATTCAATTGTTTCATTAGGTAAACCTATAATTCTTTTAATAATATAAGAATTTCCAGCATTAATAACTACTATTTGAAATCTTTTTAAATCAGTAAAATGCATGCTTATCTTATTTAAAATCATTGTATCTCCATCATGTAAAGTACTTACCATACTGTTACCATTTACTTTAATTGGAGTCATTATAAAAGTACGGATTAATACTACTATTATTACTATTATTATATAAGGAATTAATTCTTTTATTATATTTTTTTCTTCTTCTTTATTTTTTGTCATTATTACCACCATTAAAAATTGTACTAAATTTACATAAAAAAGTCTATTAGATTTTTTATCTATTTTATAATATATGGAAATTCTTTTGTTCCATTTCCATTAATTAATATAATATTATTTATTAAAGTTACAGTTGGTCTATAAAATGATACATTATTTATATTAGTTTCATTTAATACATTATTATTAATTATAAATTCATTAATATTACCATTATCATAATTAGATAAAGAAGATGTCCAAAAACTTTTTTCTTTATTTTCAAAGTAATCATTATATAAGTATGTATCACTATTAATATTTAATTTATTACCAATATAAATAACATCATCTACATTGAATTCATTTACATATAAGTTTTTATTATTAATTTGACTTAATTTTATACCATTACATTCATCATCATATAAAATCTTGCCATTTATTCTTCTTTTAGGTAAATAATTATAATTGCTAATAATATCACTAATTTCTATATCATCTAAACTATACTTTGTATTTTCTAAACATAAATTTTCTATTTTTAAATAATCAAGATTGTCTTTTAAATAATTATCTTGAAAATCAATTAAACTATTTAGCATATTATTATTAAATTCAGTATCAGTCATATTTTGTCCATTACCAATTTCAAAATTACCAATACTATTTTCACAAGTGTTATCTTTATCTTCTAATACTAATTTAATTGTATTATCATTATTAATACTAACTATTCTAAAACACATATTAGCATAATTAATATAATTATTATTTACATTACCTCTAAAATAATATTTATTATTAATTTCTATTAAACCAGTATCATCACTTTCAAAAATATCAATATTTTTTAATATATTATTATTTGTTTTTATTTTATATGCTAATGTATTTTCATCTACTGTATTTCTAAATTGTGATGTTATTTTTATTTTAGATTTAAAGTAAGAATTTTCTAAATAATTTTGATTTTCTTCTGTTTCCTTTAACCAAAAATATAATTTATATGTTTTTGTAGTATTTTTATTAATATTTATATAATTAGAATTATTAATTTTTAGTTTATAATTTTCTTTAGTTAGATCAATAAAAGATCCAGTACCTATTGTTTTTTCTTTATTTTCATTTAATTTTTCAGTTAATGTATATTTAAAATCATCAGTTTTAAGCCTTTCAGTAAAATCAAGTTCAGTAAGTTCAATAAAAAATGATACATCTACATTACTTTTTTTATTATCTAAAGTAAATTCTATATAATCTGCTGATAAAAAATCTTTAAGAAGTGGCATATTATCAGTATTAACGTAATTTGATGTTGTAAAATTTACATCCAATACACCAGAATTTACAGTGATAGAACGATCAGAGTTTTCATCATAATCTACTCTAGTACTTTGATATGCATATGTAGTCGCTAAAGTAAGCGAAGTTAAAACTATACCAATTAAAGATATTATAAACAATGCTTGTCTTTTTACTGATATCATTTATTATCACCCTACTATAATTAGTCTACTATAAATTAATAATTTTATCAAACAAATTAATATAATATTAAAAAAAGATGTAAATATTTACATCAACTACAACTTTCTTCATTACAAGTATTATTAATTTTTGTATATATCTTTTCAAACATTTTGCTATAAATATTTACTAGTTCATCATGTTGTTTACTAGTTAATTCATCATAACTTGTTTGGCCTTTATCTAACTCAACTGTACCTGTATGTGTATCAACTATTTTTCCATCTTTTATTGTTATTATAAAAGGCATATATATACGTTTTTCTCCTGTTTCATATGTTTTTCCATTTTCTGTTAAAGTGTAACTATCTAAAACACTATCTAATTTTTCTAATAAGTCATAATATGAATCAGTTCCATGACGTGTTTCTACTGCCTTACCATCTTTTATTTCAAATAATGATTTTTCATCATCTAAATCTAAATAATAAATAGTTTTTACATCATAAGATTTTGCAACTTCAAATAATACTGGAACCGCATTTCTACACCATGGACACCATTCAGCACCAACATATATTATAGCTTTATCACTTTTTAATACTTTTAAAGTTTCTTTAGCATCAACATATTTGATTGGATTGTTTTTGCTAATTTCTATATCTCTATATGTATTATTTGTACCTTCTCTAACTGTTCCATTTAATGCTTCATATTCTTCTTTAAATTTTATTGCATCTTCATTATTTGATTTATTATTTTTAAATAATAGTATTCCAACTACAGTCATTACAATTAATACTGCTATAACTAATAATATAATAATTTGTTTTTTCTTCATAATTTTACCTCCATCATAACTTTATAATAATACTTATTTTTTTACAATATATTTTAAGTTGATATAAATTCAACTTTTAGTTTAGTTATATTTTACAAGCAACAGTTCCATTTAATAATCTATTTAATTCTACAGCATATTCCATAGGTAATTCATTTTTAAAGTCATTAATAAATCCCATAATAATCATTTGTTTTGCTGTTTCTTCATCTATACCTTTTTCTTGTAAATATAATAACTTTTCTTTACTTATTTTTGATACACTTGCTTCGTGTTCTAAATTGCTATCACTATTTAATACAATATTTTTTGGTATAGTATCACTAAATGAGAAATCATCTAATATTATTGTGTCACATTTTATACTTGCATTAGAATTATTTGCAGATTCTAATATTTTAGTAGTACCTCTATAATTAGCGATACCTCCACTTTCTGCTATAGATTTGCTAACAATATTACTTTTTGTATTTTTACCAATATGTATCATTTTAGCACCAGCATCTAAAATTTGTCCTTTTTTTGCATATGCTATACTTATTGAATTTCCACATGCGTTATTACCTTTTAATATACAAGAAGGATACTTCATTGTAACTTTACTTCCTAAATTACCATCAACCCACTCCATTAATCCATTATCTTCAACAATTGCACGTTTTGTAACTAAATTATAAACGTCTGTACTCCAATTTTGTATAGTTGAATATTTACATTTTGCATTCTTTTTAACATATATTTCAACTACTCCTGCATGTAAACTATTTTCTGAATAAGTAGGTGCCGTACATCCTTCTATATAAGAAAGTTCTGCTCCTTCATCTACTATGATAATAGTTCTTTCAAATTGTCCTAATGATACACTATTTATTCTAAAATAACTCTGTAAAGGTCTATCTAATTTAGTATGCGGTGGTATATATATAAATGTACCTCCACTCCATAAAGCACCATTTAATGCAGTATATTTATTTTCATTATATTTAACTAAATTATTAAAATATTCTTTAAATAACTCTGGATGTTTTTTTAATGCTTCATCAGTACTCATAAATATAATATTTTCATCATCAAATTTATTCTTATGATATATTACTTCACTTTCATATTGGTTAGATACTCCACATAAATATTTTTCTTCTGCCTCTATTACACCTAATTCTTTAAATGTATTTTTTATATCACTATTTACATTATCCCAATTATCAGATGTATCACTAACTTTTTTATAATAATTTATTTTGCTAAAATCTAATTCTATTTTAGGACCAAAATTAGGATTATCTAACTCAAAAAAAGTTTTTAAACTATTTAATCTAAAATCTAACATCCATTTAGGTTCATTTTTTATTTTGCTAATTTTTTTAATTAATTCTTCATTTAATTCATTCATAATATCACTATAATTATTATATCTTAAAAAATATATTAATTCTACTTTATTTATACAAATAATGAAAAAATGCCCTTAGGGCATCATTTCAATATTTTAATAAGATAATTAAAATATATTTATATAAAACATTATAATGTATATTATATAATATGGTAAAATAATAAAAAATGTTCTTAATTTTTATATTTTTTTAAATTATGGTGAAAATATTTTTATATTTAAGTTATTATTAATTTTAAATCTAATAGTTCCATCTATATCTGTTCTATAAATTAAAGAATCTTTTAAATTATTTAATACTTCCTTATTTGGATGACCATACATATTATTTTTTCCAACAGAAATTATTGAATATTTAGGATTAATTTTATCTAAAAACTCCTTACTTGTAGATGTATTAGAACCATGATGTCCTACTTTTAATACATCAATATTATTTAAACTATATTTGTTTAATAAATTATTTTCTACTTCTTTCGATGCATCTCCCATAAATAAAAACTTATAATTATTATAATTTAAATATATTATATTAGAATTATCATTTTCATTATCATAAAGTAATGTATTTAGAAATTGTAATTTATAATTATTTAAATTTAATGTATTAAAACCTTTATAATATTTTATATTTTTTTTATTTAATAAATTTATTAAATCACTTTCTAATTCATTATAAGAATCTTTATTAAATATTACATTTTTAACTTTAAAATTATTTATTAAATAATTTGCATTACCTATATGATCTAAATCACCATGAGTAAGTATTATGTTATCTATATCATATACACCAATACTATAAAAAAATTTAATTATATTATCTGTTATTTCATAAGTACTCATATATTTTTTACAACCTGTATCTATTAAGTAAGCACTACTTTTATTTTTTATTAAAATACTATCTCCTTGTCCTACATCTAAATAATATATATATAAATTATTATCTAATATATTAATGTATTTAAAACCTATTAAGAATAATATAAATATAATAAATACTTTTTTATTAATAGATAAAAACATATAAACTAATAAATAATATATAAATATTACTATTATATTCATTTTAGGTAAACTAATTATAAATATATTAATATTAGATAAAATATTAGAAATATATTCTGTTATATTAATTATTATATTAAATATATTTATTAAACTAGGTATTAAAAAAGTTAATAAAGATAATGGATATATTATAAAAGAAATAAGTGGTACAAATATTAAATTAATTAATATACTTAATAAATTTATTGTATAATTAGAATTAATAGTTATAGGGAAACTTATAATAAAACTAATAAATGATATTAATAAGGTATTTAATATATAATTTTTATTAAAATATTTAGAATAATATATTAATGTAAAACTAATTAAAGATGAATATAAGAAACCTATATTATAAATATATTTAGGTAAAAATATTAATATACTAGATATAGATAATAACAATATATTTTTAGTATCTATATTCTTTTTTAGTATTTTATTTATATTATTAAATATATAAAATATTATACTTCTTAATATACTAGCTTGATAATTAGTTAATATTAAATAAAATATTAAAAATATAATAACAAATAATATATTATATTTATTTTTCTTTATTTTAGTGAGTAAACTTAATATAATTCCAGCAAGTAAACTTATATGCATTCCTGATATAGAAAATATATGAATAATACCATTAGTTTTATAAGTATTATATGTATCATTATCTAAATAATTTTTATTACCTAATATAAACATATTTAAATAACCATTTTTATCTATATCAATAGATCTTTTATTAATATAATTTTTTATTTTATAAAAGTAATTAGTATTAGGTTTTATATTATTTATTTTATCTATATTAAGTATATAAAAAATATCATTATTGTTTAGATATTTTTTATAGTTAAAAGTATTAGGTATTGTGTTATTATTTGGTATTGATAATTCACCAGTTACAGATATATAATCATTATAATTTATATCTATTTTGTTATTATCTTCTATATAATAATTACATCTTATTAATTCTTTTCCTTTTAATATAAAGGTAAGTTTATTATCTGTATATTTATAATCAATAACATAACCACTAAATAAAGTATCATTTATATTATATTTAGATGTATATGTTATATTACTTCTATATAAAGAAATAATTACTATAAATAATAAAATTATTATATATTTATACTTCGATAAAATCTTTAATTTGTTCAAATAGATTTTCACCTATTCCAGAGACATTTAATAAATCTTCTATAGTTTTAAATAAACCATTTTGTTCTCTATACTCTATTATCTTTTGAGCCTTAGCAACACCTATACCCTTTAATGTAGTTAAGTCTTCTATAGATGATGTATTAATGTTTATTTTTTTATTTTCTATTATCTTAGTTGTTGTAGTAGTAGTGGTTGTTGTAGTAGTTGTTTTTGTAGTATTTATTGGTGCTTTATCACACTTATAAATGTATTCATTTTTACAAATACATTTTTCCTTCTTAAGTTCATCTTTATTAAATATATATATAACCATTTCATCTGTAACTTTTTTACTTAAATTAATATTATTAGTATCTGCATTTTTAGTTAGTCCTCCTGCCAGTTTAATAATATCATTTATAGTACTATTTTCTTTTATTTCATATACACCAGGCGATTTAACACTGCCTTTAATATCACAATACCCTACTACTTTACTATTACTTAATAACATTATACTTAAAAGTAATATTAATTTTTTCATACTGTAATCATATCCTTTATTTTATCAAATGTACTATCTTGTATACCTGATACGTTTTTTATTTCTTCTATAGTTTTAAATAAACCATTTTGTTCTCTATATTCTATAATACTTTGTGCTTTTGATGCTCCTATTCCATTTAAAGTTGTAAGTTCATCAATGTTAGCAGTATTAATATTAATTAAGTTTTTATTTTCATTATTTACACAGTTATTTACTTCAATTACATTAGTTTTACATACTGTATCACATGATAATTTATTATTATTTTTTATTTCATTATCTGAATATACATAAATAACCATTTCACTATGTAGTTTTTGACTTAAATTAATATTATCAGTATTAGCATTTTTAGTTAGTCCTCCTGCAATTTTTATTGCATCAATTACTCTATCGTTTTGATGCATTTCATAAACTCCAGGTGATTTAACACTACCTTTTATGTCAATAAAAAATGTTTCTTCTTTTTTTATTTCTTTTGTAGTAGTATTAACTATTGCTAAATCATCTTTTATTTCTTCTTTATTTAAGTTAATATTACTTAAAATAAGAATTGTTATAAAGATAACTATAGAACAAATAATAATAATTTTTTTGTTTAAAAATTTTTTCATCATTAACCTCCCTTCACTATATATACTCTATTTTTTTGCATTTCCTTTTTTTTATGTTAAATTTTTTAAAAAAAATTATTTAATATAAATATTTTTATTATAAATTTAAAAATTTAAATATAAAAAAGAATAAAGCTTTTTACTTTACTCTTAATTATTTTGCTTGAAACCTAATGTAAATTCTTTATAAATTTCATCTTCTAATACTTTACCTTGTTTTAATACTAATGTTATATCAAATGTATAAGGGTCAAGGAAATTATTTTCGATTGTTTGATACTCACAAAGCAAGAAATATTTCCTTAGTTTTTCATCTTGCCAATATACTCTATCACAATAATCATAATCTTGATCGCCTTTATTTATAGGTGGCAAATTATTATCTTCTATAATAATATCAACAAATTTATTTGAGATAGATTTATAAATATTAGTCCAATTGTTATCATTAGCAAGTAAATCTTTAGTAATATTATTAGTTTCACCTCTAAAATTTAAAGTTATAGCATCAATAAATGTATCAGGATATTTTTCTTTTTCATTACCAAGTAATTTAAACAAAGCTGTTTTTATACCAGAACCAGGTATATCACTTGTTAAATAGTTTTCAGGATTAATATATTTCATATAAATCATAGTTCCTTCTACTGAAATTATATATTTTCCTTGTGCATTTATTGTTTGTACAACAGGTGCTGTTAATTCAAGATATTCTTCTTTAGATACAACTTGTTCACTTGTAAATTTAACTTTATACGTATTAGATCCATCTGCTATATAATTTGAATTTAAATTAACAACTACATTTAATTCTTTTCCATATAATGCAGTAAATTTATTTTTATTTTCATTAGAATTAATTGAAACAGTTGATAAACGTGTAAATAAACTTTTAACTTTTTGTTTATAAGTATATTTAGTTATAGTATGAGAATAATTATTTGGTTCAGTAACTTTTATACTATCTATATAATTATTTTCATATGCTTTAGATGCATTAGTAATTATTTTGTCTATTTCACTCTCAATAGTATTTGTAACTTTATTATCTTTATCAAAACTTAAAGTCATATCTACAATAATTTCATTAGTTTCTTTATTAAATGTAGTTTTAAATACTTTATTATCAACAGAATTTATTTGTTTTTCTAATATATTATCTATATTAATTTTTTGTTTCCATTTGCCTTCTAGAATAGTATCTTTTTCTAATTCATAATTGTTTTCTACTTTTTTATTATTAAGATACCAACCATCAAATACATAACCATCTCTTGTTGGAGATACTAATTCATGTTTTGGATTTTGCCATACAGCATATAAAGTAATAGTTTTACTAGATGTTTTTAATTCATCTTTAATATAACTAGTTATATCTTCTTGATTATTAAATTTAACTGAATTACTTAAAGATAAAGCCCATCCTTTAAATGTAGCATTATAAGTTTCTACCTTATTTGCTGTTTTATTATCATTATAATTATAAGTTAAATTATATGATTTTGTAAATAAATTGTCAGGTAATTTAACATTATTATCAGTATATTTATATACACTTTGAGTCATATTACCATTTCCAGTATTACTATTATAATTAATTGTTAATGTATTTTCTTCAAATACTGCTTTAACAGTTAAATCACCAGTTTTATTTTCTATTACTCCATCATTACTTTGTTGACCATTAATTAACCAATACTTAAATGTATAACCATCTTTTGTAGGTTTATTTAATGTAATTTTACTTTCTACATTATAAGTTTCAGGATTCTCATTACTTACTTTACCATTATCATAATCATAAGTAATTTTATAATCTATAAGCTTAGTTTTTGCAGTAAATGTAATATCATTTAATACTTTATGTTTAAATGTATTATTAGTTTCATTATTATCCCAACTTATAAATTGATATCCATTTTTTATTGTTGCAGTTATATCAATTTCTTTTTCATAATAATATTCAGTAGTTTTTGGTACGTTACTAATACCTTTATCACCATTAATTGTTACTTTATATTTATTTCTTTCATATTTATAAACTAAAGTTGCACTTCCATCTCCCTTTATTTTAATAGGAATTGCAGTTGGTGTTGTAAATCCAGGATAAATTCTAGGCACTGGAGTAACTGTAGAATCAGTAACTCCTCTTAATTCTTCTGTTTCAATTAATGATTCATCTTTTTCATCATATTTACCATCTATATTCATTTTAATATGTTTTATTGTATATGGTGTTTCACTGTTAGCTTCCCATTTTGCTTTTAATGTTATATTTTTAGATAAGTTATTTAGTGATTCTACTTTATTTGTACCATCATACCATCCATTAAATTTATAACCAATTCTTTCTGGAGTTTCTATATCAAGATTATTTTCTTGCCATACAGCATATAATGTAACTATATCTTTATTCTTTTTAGATAAATTATTAGTTTTACCATTATTTTCTATAGAAACTTCTCCATTTTTAGATCTTGACCATCCCATAAAAGTATAAGTTTTTTCTTTTATAGTATTGTTAATACCATAATTATAATCATAAGTTACTGTATAGACTTTTTTAAATTTATTTTCACTTACTTTACTTTCAGGATCATCATAAGTATGAGTTGAATTAGGCATTTCTCCTGTCGTATTATTATTTCCATCATATTTAATACTATATGTTATTGGTGTCCATTTTGCTGTTAATTCTATATTTTTATCTAATACGTATGTTTCTCCTACTTTATTATTTTCTAAAGTCCATCCTTCAAATATGTACCCATCTCTTGTTGGTTTTTCCAATGTTACATTAGGATTAGTCCATTCTGCTGTTAATTCTATTGTAGTATTAGTATCAGATAAATTTTCTGTCAATTTTTCTCCAGGTTTATAACACGTATCTTTACCATTTATCTTCCAACAATTTAAAGTAGCATTATGAGTATCAACCTTGTTTTCTTTATTATCATAATTATATTTATAAGTTATTGTATATGATTTTGTAAATGTATTTTTATCTGCTAATGTGTTATTACCATCATAAGTAAATGTTTCTTCTTTAGTTTGTTCACTACCATTATTAGATTTATAAATTACATTATATTTAATAGGTGTCCATTTTGCTTTTAATGTTGTATCTTTTGTTAATGTATAATCATCACTTAATAATTTAGTTTCATCATCAGTATACCAGCCATCAAATATATAACCAACTCTTGTAGGTGTTTCTAATTTAATAGTAGGATCTATCCATTGTGCAGTTAAAGTAATAATTTCTCCATTTTTATCAGTTAAATTATTAATAGTATCTGCATCATTATAAGTTTTTTCTTTTGAATCAACCCATCCATTAAAGATATTTTCTACATCTTTTGTTTGATTTTTTAATTCTTTTGAGTTGTAATCATATGTTAATTTGTAAACTTTCTTGTATTCATTTTTAGTTAATGTACTTTCCTTATCATAAGTGTGTGTGCTGTTATCCATTTTTCCAGAAGTATTACCATTTCCATCATATTTTACTTCATATGTTATAGGATTCCATAAAGCATTTAAAGTTATATCATTAGATAATGTATATTCACCATTTAATAAGTTAGTTTCATCATTTATATACCAACCTTTAAATATATATCCTACTTTTTCAGGTTGTTCTAAATTAACTACTGGATTTATCCATTCAGCATATAAATTAACTTTACCACTAGTTGTAGATAAATTATCTTCAATTTTTTCATTTGGTGTATAGCATTTATCACTATTTTCTAATTTCCAACAAGAAAGTGTTGCACTATATGGTTCTGTTGTTTTTTCTAAATTATCATTATTATACTTATAAGTTATTGTATGTTTTTTTTCAAATGTATCAGCAGTTTTTGTAATATTATTACCATCATAAGTAAATGTATCTTCTACTATATAATCTGTTCCATTATTAGAGTGATATCTTACTGTATAATTAACTGGTATCCAACTTGCGTATAATGTAATTTTTCCTTCAGTTAAGAGGTTATAAACTTCATCATTATCTTTATATTTAATGTCACCATTTTTTTCAAGAGACCAACCATTAAATATATAACCGTCTTTAGTATATTTATTTGTAATTAATTTTTCATTTTTATCATATGTTAATGTTTGTGTATAGTCTTCTCCACTACCACCATTTTTATCAAAACTTACAGTATAATTATTTGCTTTCCATACTGCATATAATTTTACTATCTCATTATTATTTTCTGTTAAATTTTTTACAATTACATTATCTTTATAATCTACACTACCATCAACTGATTTGCTCCATCCAATAAATGTATAACCTATTTTTTTAAATTTATTTAATGTTAATTGTTGAGTTTCTATATCTTTTAAATCATATATAAATTCTTGTGTATATTTATCCTTTTCGTCATCTGTTAATCCAGTATTACCATTAAATTCTACAGTATATTTATTAATATTAATACTATATGTTAATATTGTATTTTCTTTTACTTTTATTGTCTGTTTAATATTATTTTTATCGCTTATACTATCTGTAGTCCATTCAACAAAATTTATACCTTTATATGGTTTTATTTCTATATTTATTTCTTTATCATAATATACATCTATTGATAAATTTTCATCTATATTTGTATATTTTTCATTATCAATTATTATTTCATAATTACTTCCTGGTGCATCTCCTCTTTTATTTAATGTTAATGTATATTTTTCTCTTTCATAATAGTATTTTAATACTGTTGTTCCATCACCTTTTATAGTATATTCTTCTATTTCTTGAATTGATGCATCACTGCTTGGTTTTAATGCTCCTTCTTTAAATCCATATACATTTTGAGGAG
>CANRDR010000019.1 GCA_947629425.1 uncultured Bacilli bacterium
CAAACTTTCCTATTGTTTCTAAGAAGGGAGTTTTTTCTATTGATAAACATTCCAAATCTCTCACATAGCCATGGGTAAGACCTGTCAAGTCTGCAAGTTCTTGAAGCGTGTACTTTCTCATCAAACGATATTTTTTAATATTTTTTCTAACAATTAGTGACAATTGTTCTTTAGAATATCTACTAGTCAAAGTACAGCACTTCCTTTCCAGTAAAATTATTTCATAAAAATTTTAAAAAATATGTCGTCTGTTGAAAGTTTTTATGATATAATTAAAATTGAAAGGAGTTAAAATTTATGAAGACAAAAAAATGTAAACATTGTCAAAAAGAAATTGCCAAAAATGCTAAAATATGTCCTAATTGTGGTGGAATGTTAGGCATGCCAAATTGGGCAAAAATTTTAATCATAATATCTGTTATATTTTTCTGTATTGTAGGTTGTGTTAATGGATGTTCTAATGCTGTGGATGAGGTAGTTGAAGACACTAAAAATACTTATAAAGATATAAATGGAAAAACTTCATTTAAAATAAATGAAACTTTTCAAAACAAATATGAAAAAATTATCATGACTGAAGTAAATACTAATGTTACTGATTATGATGAATATCTAGGACCAAAAGATGGTAATAAAATTATTGCATTAAAATTTGAAATTGAAAATATAAGCGAAGATAGAGACGAATTATATGTTAGTAGCTTGGATTTTAATGCCTATGCTGATGATGTAGCAGCAGATTCTTATATTTATATTAGTGATAAATACAAAAATTTTTCAGCAACTGTTGGCAAAGGAAAAAAGACTGTAGGATATGTATTATATGAAGTTCCCATAAATGCTCAAAAGATAACAGTTGAATATAATGCAGATTTCTGGACAGAGGGTAACACTATTGAATTTATCGTTCAATAAAAGCAATACTGACTAGTTTATAGTCAGTTTTTTATTATAATTAATTTGTTTTTATTAAAGTTTAAAATCTTATACCTTTAGAATGCCCTTCTGGAATATCATTAGAATTATTTAAATCATCTAAATCACTTAAAGGCCCAGTTCCTATACTAACACTTACAGAATCATCAACACTTTCATATTCATTTGGTTTAAAGAAATGCAATATTCTTCTTACATTTAACCATATTGCTATTATCCCCCACGATCCAAAAAATAACGCTATTAATAAGATTATCATTTTTGGCTTTCTATCTCCCCAAATTATATTAGTATAATCATTAGGATTATAGTATATTTTTACTTTATCTCCTACATTACCTTCTAACGCTAATACATCATCCTTATTATATAAACTTCCATCAGCAACGTATTGTAAAGTCCAAAAATCAATATTATCTTTTTTATATATTTCCATGATAGTTGCATCAGTTTCAATATAATCTTTGGTTTTTAAATATTGTGAATAAGACATTAAATAAAAAATTCCTATTCCTATACTAATTATTAAAGAAATTATTCCAAAAATAATACCTACAGAACTTGAAATTGGACCATTATATGAACTAACTGTATAAGTTGCACTCTTTCCTTTTTTATTTACATCATATATTTGCATGTTACTTCACCTATTTTAATATTAACATATTTTTATATTATTTTCTAATTATAACTCTTTATTATTTTAATATGACAACATTATCTTTCCTTGTCCATTTTGTTATTTATAATAAGTTTTCTATTGCTTTGCTTTGCCTAGATTTTGTTTCGTAATTTTCTTTAGTCCTATATTAATGTTAATATTTTTATGTTAATTTTGTCACTTTCTACGCTTATATTAGTCTTTCAACAATTAGATGTGTCATGCATATACGAATTAACATATTCGTTAAATTCTTTAAAACTCATTCCCTCCGGTATTTCAGGAATCTCTGTCAATATTCTTTTATCATTTTCATTAAATCCACTTGTAATCTCTTTAATAGCATCCTCAACATTATCATATTTATGAATACCTCTTTTTGGGCGATTAGAATGTTCAAAATGATACCAAGTATCATTGCATTTATAAAGTACAAAACAATGCATTCTTACTTCTTTATCAAAATTATCAGCATTTTCATACCCTCTATGACAATACAATTTAGTTTCTAATCCCATTTTATCAAAAAAGAGTTTAATTAATTTGGCTTGTTCAATGCAAGTACCGAGTCCTGTTTTTAATATTTCATCAATAGAACTAATTCGATAATTTTCTCTGAAACCTTTAAGGTTATTTAAATGTTTATTTCCTGATTTATCTATCCATCCATATTCAATATTCATGTTCATATAATCCATCAATTGAGAAGCATTTTTTATATTTTCAAAATGCAATTCATCTTTAAATGCTACAATTTTAGTAGCCTCTATTACATCATTTTTCAATTCTTTTTCTTTAGGGCTTTCGACAAGTTGTTTTAAAAAATATGTCATATCATAAATAGCAAGTCGTTGAGATAGAAATAAAGTATTTATTAACTCAGGATAATATTTTTCAACATATAACTTAATATTTGTGTAATCACTTGAATCAGTATACTGTTCATTTTCTTCACTTGCAAATTTCCATGGCTTCTTAATCATTCTAAATAAAATTCCTAATTCAAAATCTTTTGGAGCATACATTGAACGTTCAAAATCAATTAAAGTTATTCTCTCATTATTAAAAAGTATATTATCAAAATGTAAATCATTATGAACTAATACGAAGTCATCACTTTTTAAATATCTATCAAATTTTGAGTAAGCATAATCAATAAAATGTAATTCATCTTCATTGAAAATATGAAGTTCTTTAGCTCTTAAATATAACAGTGCAAATTTCTTTTTCCAGAAATCAATCCAATCATACTTTTGTCCAATATTTGAATGAAATTTTTTCATAGCACTACATAGTTGTTTTATTATTTCTTCTCTTTGTTCTTCCGAAAAAGTATACCACACATTATACAAAGAAACACCTTTCACTTTTTCTATAATTTCATAAAAATATGGAACATCCTTTTTATCAGTATTTGAATAATATAATTTTGGTATTAAATTATTATCTAGATTTGCTTTATAAAAATCTATTTCTTTTTTAAAATTTTCTTCATTATTATAGTTAGTACATATTTTGATTATGAAAGAGTCATTTATACTATAAATAGTATTTGTAAATCCAACATTAATTTTTTCAACATCTAGATTTTCTCCAAATATTTTTTTATTTTTATTTATAATTGAGTAAATAATTTCTTGCATAATCACATCTCCGTTTCACTTAATATTTTACCATATTTTAGGCGTTTATTAAAAGCAATGTAATAATCAATCTTGATTCTTTTTTTAAGCACTATTTAAAAATTTTTATTATTTTCTAAAGTTTCTATGGACACATTCATTTATCATCACCTTTGCAAAAGAAAAAGTCCATAATATCAAGTATTACGAACTTTTACTTATCTTTCGCACAAAGGTGTGCGTAAAATTCAATATGGGGCGAGATGTGGGAATCGAACCCACGCATACCGGAGCCACAATCCGGCGTGTTAACCACTTCACCAATCTCGCCATAACAAGCAATATAAGAATATCAAAAAATATTTCAAAAATCAAGTATTTATCGATAAATTAATGAGATTAAAAAATTAAATGAATACATATTTCATATAATTATTTGAGGAATTATATGGATAATGAAGCTTTTAAAAAATTTATTAATCAAGATTTCTTAGGATTATCCAATTGGATTAATTCCTTAAATCCTTATGAATTTTCTCTTATTGCAGCAGTTATTGGTTTTATAGTAGCACCTCCCCTTTCCGCAAACGAACAAAATTCATTAGGAAATTTTTTTGAACTTATAGGACAAGTTTTACTTTCTATTGCAGCACAAAATATGACTGTATCTCAAAGTTCACAACAAGGTTTTAATCAAAATACTGATTTCAATCAAGAATTAGAAAAACTTAAAAATGAAATAAATAAATTAAGAAGAGATGTTTTTGGAAACAAAAATTCATGATATAATTAGACGAGGAGGTTTTATTATGTTTGGAGCAATTATAGGTGATATCGCTAGTGAAAACATAGAAAATAATAAAAAAATAGATTGTACAAAAGTATATAATGAATTAATTAATGATTATAATTCATATACAATTAATACTGTATTATCTTTAGCAATAATGGATTCACTATTAAATAATAAAGAATATAAAGATACATTATTAGAATATAGAAATAATTTTGAAAAAAATAAATATAATGAATATTCAAAATCAACTGAAGATTATACTTTAAATAGTAATTTTGCTATTAGAGCAACATCAATTGGTTACTATTTTAATACATTAGATAAAGTTATAGAAAATGCTAAAAAACAATCAATCGTAACAAATAACTCTATAGATGTTAGTAAAGAAAGTGAAGCAGTAGCGAGCACAATATACTTAGCAAGACATATAAAAAATAAAGAAAAAATAAAAAAAATAATAGAAAGTTTATTTAATTATAATTTAAATTATGACTTAGAGAAAATAAATGAAAATACTTTATCAAATAAAGATATAGTACCTTTATCTATAAGTGCATTTTTAAATTCAAATAATTTTACTGATTCAATAAAAATAAGTTTATCTATTAAAAACTATGCTAGTACTATAGCAAGTATCACAGGTGCTATAAGTGAAGCATACTATGGAGTACCAGTAGAATTAATAAAAAAAGTATGGAATAAACTTCCTAAAGAATATAAAGATTTATTATCTGAGTTTTATAAATATTTAAATTTAAAACAAGTTTTATATAAATTAGGTATTATTGATGATAATTTTTATAGTTATATAAAAGATAAAATAGAAAAAAATTATATATCAGAACCAATTAATTGGAAAGTTTCTCCAATATATAAAAATAAAAAAATAATAGATATTAAAATAAATGTTCCATATTTAACAAATAGAGAATCTTTCAATATAAATATAGGGGTATTATACAAAGCATATAAAATATATAAAAGTATGGAAAAAGAACAAGTTAAAATAAAAAATTTACATAAATAAAAAAATATAGTACAATTATTTTGGTGAGATTATGAAAAAATTCTTTATATTTTTAATTAATCTTTATCAAATTACACCACTACATTGTCATACATCATGTCGGTTTATTCCTACATGTAGTGAATATATGAAAATAAAAATAGAAAATGATGGTGTAATAAAAGGTATATATTTAGGTATAAAAAGAATATTAAGGTGTCATCCATTTGGTAAAAGTGGATATGATTTGTGAGGTTTTATGAAAAAAATTATTAAATTATTTGTAATGATAGGCTTTATTGTAATGTTAACAGGTTGTTTAAAATCAGAAGAATTAGATGATGCAACTATATATACTACTACTTATCCAGTAGAATATATTGTAAATGAATTATATGGTTATAATTCTGAAGTTTTATCTATATATCCTGAAGGAGTAAATGTTAATACATATACTTTATCTAATAAAAAGATTAAAAAGTATTCAAAATCTGATTTATTTGTTTATAATGGTCTTACTGATGAAAAAAGAATTGCTGCTGATTTTGTAAATAAAAATAGTAGATTAAAGATTATAGATGTTACTGAAGGATTAACATTTACATATGATTATAAAGAATTGTGGTTAAATCCAGTAAATTATTTAATGTTAGCACAAAATGTTAAAAATGGTTTAAAAGAATATATAGATAGTACTATAATTAAAGAAGAAATTGATTCTAATTATGAAAAATTAAAAGAAAATATAGTAGAATTTGAAACAACTTTAGAATCATTAAGTAAAGATGCTAAAGATAAAACTATAGTAGTTACTAAAAATTATTTAAAATTCTTAGAAAATTATGGATTTAATATAATAAGTATTGAAGAAACTGATGAATTATCTAATGATACTGTTAATAGAGTTATTAATTTAATTAATGATAAAAAAGTTAAAAATATATTTATAACTGATGAAGAAACAGATCAAGAAACATATACAGATACAATTAATAAAGTAAAAGAAGCAGGTGCTGAATTAAAAACATTAAATACTATTACTTTATTAAATGAAGAACAAAAATCTAATAATGAAGATTATGTTACATTAATGAGAGAAAATATAGAAACATTAAAAGAAGAAATATATAATTCATAAACATCTTAAATGATGTTTTTTTCATACTAAAAAATACTATTTTTTAGTATTTTCTAATTTATCAGTAATTGAGTTTAATACATCTATTGCAGTTAATCTTATTTCATCTGTAGCTTTTTCTAATATTGGAGTACCTTTTTTTACAGCATATTTATATAATTCTTCACTTTTTTTAACTATTTTTTTACCTTTTTCTTTAGCGATTTTTAAAACTTTTTCTTTATCTAAATCTGCTAATTCTTCTTTTATACTTTCTATTTGATTTTCAATATAATCTTTTACTTCACCTGGATCTATTTCTTTAACTTTTTCACATAATTCATTTAATTTATTTGTTAATTTCTTTCTAGTAACTGATCCTTTTTCTGGAGCAAACAACACTCCTAATCCTACTCCAAGTCCAACTCCTGCCATTACTTTTCCTAAATTCTTACTCATAATCATTATCCTTTCTTTTCTTTATTATTTTATTCACAATATTAATAATAAATTCTACAATATTGCTTATACCTTTAGTTATATTATTTCCTACTGTATCAATCATATTAAATACTGAATTAAATGAGTTAATCTTATTTTCAACATTATCTAAAATTTTATCAGTTTTATTAATTATATTAATTACTTTAATTCCTACTATAATTAATATAATTAACAATATAATTAATAATATTTGTACCATTATTGGTAAAAACTCTACAAAAGTCATATTTATTCATCTCCTTTATCTTCATACATTGAATCTATTAAGCTAAATAAATCTTCTTCTTCATCATTAATTTCTTCTGTAGTAACTTTTTCTATATCTTTATTTTCTTCTATTAAGTCTTCTATTGTATTAGTAGGTATTTCTTCTTTTTTAGTATTTTCTATTTTTAAGTCATTTATACTAGTTTCTAAACTAGGTTCTTCTTCTATAGATAATTCTTCAATAGTTTTACTTAAATTAATTGGTTCTTCTTTTATTTCTTTCTTTTTATCTAAATTTTCTTCTATTTCATCTTCTAAAGAACCAAATGCTTTTTTTCTAATCATTTCTAATTTTTTATCATTATCTTTTCTTAAAACTTCTTTTTTTACAATAACATCTTCTTTTTTATAATTTTGATCTAGTATACCATATACTGGACTTATAATTGGAGTTGGTCTAAATTTTCTTTTTTCTTCTTTTCTATTTATAAAATCAGAAAAATCTCTTGTTTCATAATTATCATGTTTATTAACTTTTTTATTTTCATAAACAGGTAATTTATATTCTTTCTTTTCTTCCTTAAAATCTTCTTTAAATGTATCAAAATCATCATCAAAATCATCTATTGGAAAAGTAAATGTAGATTCTGATTTATACGCTTCTTTATCTGTAAAATCATCTTTTGGTACTTTAATTTCTTTAATTGGATTTTCTTCTTTTAAAGGCTTTTTTATTTCTTGTTTAACTTCCTTTGTTTCTTCATGTTTTATTACTGGTACTTCTATTTCTTCTTCATCAAATAAAATCCCCTTAATTTTATTTATTAAACTCATATCTATTTTCCTTTCTAATTAATAACGTCATAATCAGGAATATCTGATTCTTCTTCATAGTCATCGTATTCATCTTCTACTTTTAAGAAATTATCTTTTTCAGTTTCTTTTCCAAATATATTTAATTTTTCTTCTTGATTATTTATTTTATTTTCTCCAATTAAATTATTTATTATTGAATCTTCATACTTTATAGTAGATAAAAGTATAATTGAATTATTTATTGCTTCATTTATATCAAATTCATCTACTTTCACTTCTATTTTAGCATAATTATATATTATTTCAACTAAGTATTTATTATTTTCTAATTTATTAACTTCTAAATACCCATATAATTCTTTATATTTAAAATTATAACTTATATATGCATCATTATTTTTATAATCATTTTTAACTTTATTGTAGTAGCTAACTACATCTATATATAAATAATAAGTATAGTCATTGCTATTTATTATTTCATTAAAATTTATATCATCTTTTACACTCATATATTTTGGTAAATAATATTTATAACCTTTTCTATATTGATTATAGATTTTATTATTTATATTATCTTTAATTACATTATTAATGTTATCTTTATAATCTAATTCATCTATATTTGTACACCCTACTGTTATAAATAAAAAAGATATAATAAGTAAAACTTTCTTCATATTTCACCTACTCTTTTTTTATTATAACAAAAAAAAAGAAATAGTTAAATATATTTTCTTTAATTTTCTAATATAGCTTTAATTCTTCTTACTCCACTAGAAGATGATTCTTCTTTAATAATTTTAAATTTACCTAATTCTTTTGTACTTTTTACATGTGGACCACCGCATAACTCTTTAGAAACATTTCCAATACTATATACAGATACTATATCTGGATATTTTTCTATAAACATACATTCAGCTCCACTATTTATAGCATCACTTTTTTTCATTTCTTCTTTAACTACTAATAAATCTTCATTAATCCATTTATTTACTAAAGATTCTACTTTTTCTTTTTCTTCATCAGTTAGTTTATGATCACAATTGAAGTCAAAACGTAATCTTTCACTAGTTATATTAGAACCTTTCTGATGTATTTCTTTACTGACTATTTGTTTTAATGCTGCATTTAATAAATGTGTTGCAGTGTGATATTTTGTTTCAATTTCACCTTGTCCACCTAAACCACCTTTAAATTGTCCACTTGATGCAGTTCTAGATAGTTCTTGATGTTCCTTAAATTTTTTATTAAAACCATCTATATCAACAGTATGCCCTAATTCATTAGCAAGTTCAACTGTAAGTTCGATTGGAAACCCATATGTATCAAATAAATGAAATGCAGTTGTTCCATCTATATCATTATTTTTAACTTTATTAAATTCTTTTAATCCTTTTTCTAAAGTTTTATTAAATTTTATTTTTTCATTTTTTAATACTTCTAAAACTACATTTTTATTATCTATTAATTCTTTATAATATTTAGAATACATATCTAATATTTTTAATGCTATTAATTCATCCCAATTAGAATTTATATCTATTTCTAATTTTTTTGCATGTCTTATCGCTCTTCTTATTAATCTTCTTAAAATATATCCTTGTCCAATATTACTAGGTTTTATTCCTGCTGGATCAGCACTAATAAATACAGACGTTCTTATATGATCAGCAATAATTCTCATACTTTTTTTATTTTCTTCATATTTTTTATTTGAAATATTTTCTATTATTTCAATTATTGGCTTCCATAGACTTGATTCATAATTATCTAGTTTACCTTCTAATATTGCTGTTGTTCTTTCAACACCCATACCAGTATCTACATTTTTTTTAGGAAGTTCTTTTATTGTTCCATTTTCATCATGATTATATTGCATGAAAACATTATTCCATATTTCTACCCATCTTTCGTCTTTTGGATCAAAATATTCAGGAATAGTATCATTGCTTCTAAAATAAAATATTTCTGTATCTGGTCCACATAATCCAGGTAGTTCTAGATTAGGCCACCAATTGTCTTCTACTGTTTCAAAAATATGTTCTTCTTTTATTCCTAAATTCATCCATATTTGTTTAGTTTCTGTATCTTTTGGTGCTATTTCATTACCTTTAAAAATTGTTACAGCAAGTCTTTCTTTTTTTATATTTAATACTTTTGTTAAGAAATTAAAACTCCATTCTATTGATTCTTTTTTAAAATAATCTCCTAAACTCCAATTACCTAACATTTCAAAAAATGTATGATGATATGAATCTCCTACTTCATCTAAATCATTAGTTCTTATACATTTCTGATAATCAACTAATCTTTTTCCATAAGGATGAGGTTCTCCCATTAAATATGGTATTAATGGTTGCATTCCTGCTGTATTAAATAATACAGTATTATCATTTTCTGGTACAACTGGTGATGATGGTATTTGAACATGTCCTAGTTTAACAAAATAATCAATATATAAATCTTTTAAATTCATAATTTTTCACTTCCTATATATTCTAACATTTTATTTACTACTTCTTCTTTTGTCATATAAGAAGAATCAATATAAATAGCGTCTTCTGCTTGTATTAATTTACCAACTTTTTTATGTAAATCATTATAATCTCTCTTACTAATATTGTCAATAACTTCATCTAAAGTAGTATTTATTCCATGTTCTATATTTTGATTATATCTTCTTTTTACTCTAGTATCCATATTAGCATCTAAATAAAATTTATATTTAGCATCTTTAAATACTTGAGTAGTTGTATCTCTACCATCAGTTACTACATTTTTATTTTTTGCTAAAAATCTTTGTAATTCTGTTAATATATGTCTTACTTCAATTATACTTGATATATCTGATACTATATCATTAACATCATTATCTTTTAATCTATTTGTTACGTTTCTTCCATTTAAAAAAACTTCACCAAATTCATTAATATCTATTTTTAACGTTTTTAATAATAATACTATTTTATCTGTTTCATTTATTTTTATATTATTTTCTATAACTGCTAATGCTAAAGCACGATATGTATCTCCTGTATCAAGTCTATAAAAATTCAACTTTTTTGCTAACAAGTCAGATACTTCACCTTTTCCAACACCTGCTGGACCATCTATTGCAATAATCATATATACCTCCCATAATATTCTATCAAAATAAAATATATATTTCTATTAAAAAAATAGTTATTCAACTATTTTCCATTAATTCATAAGGACAATTCATGCTTCCTCTTTTTGAACCATCAGCACAATTAGAATAGTCTTTAATAACAACATTTGAATTTAATGTTATAACAGGATAGCTGCAAAAACTAGCATTAGAAGGAAAAGATGTTAAGTTAAAATTTTCATCTAATCCAACTTTAATAATTTCGCCACCATTATACGTGAAATCGCTTGTCATTAAAAATATATTATTAGTAGCTTTAAGCCAAGTTTTTCTTGTATCATCTAATGTATTTAAAGCAGAGTCTACTGTTAAATTACCAATTTTATTTGTATATTTATCAGAAGAAGAAACTAAACCATTTATTATCACATATTGTTCACCATTATAATTAGTACCTATCTGATGCCCACTTGCAGAATAATAATATTTTATATTGTAAGTACTTGGCCATTCTTTTTCTTTTATTAAATTCGTATTATTTATTCCATTTAATAAACATGCTTGATACCCACTACTATAAGTACTTTTAGCTCTAGAGAAAAAATTTTTTACAGCAGTTGTTTTAAGATTTAAACAATCATTATAAACTAAATTTATACTATTATTACTTATATTTAATATTCTCCATAAATCTTGTTTAGTATCAGTATCTTCTAACCAATTAGGATAATCTGAACAACCACTCTTAGTCTTTTTTGATACTTCAAATTTTACCCAATTATTAGGATTTTCACCCTTAAAATTAATTTCTGCATTATTATAAAAATTTAAATAATTTTTTATTTCTGTTATTTCTTTTTCTATTTTATCAAATATAAATTATATCAGAAGTATCTACTTTATCTGATAAATCATTCCAACTTTTTATTACGTTTATTCCTACTCTTCCGTTACATAATTCATTACCATTTTTATCTATATCGGTATCATTTTCCAACATAACAGCATCTGATAATACATAATAGTTATTTTTATAATCTACTACCTTTTTTGTTTCTGGATCTATTATATTATCTGGTACTAATCCTTCATTTTTTAGTACTTCTAATGTTATTACCGATCCTTCTACATCATTTTGTAAATTTGATACTATTTCTCCATGATTTGACAAATATACATCTAATGCATTATCAAATATTTTAAATGCATCTTCTTTCTTTTTTGCTAATGAATTTTCTTTTCCTTTTATTATAAATACTGTTCCTACTACTCCTATTATAGAGATAATTGATATAACTACTATAATTTCTATTAAAGTAAATCCTTTAGTATTTTTATTATTTTTCATATATTATTTTTCCAATAAAGCAATCATTGTTCTAATCATTTGTGTAGTATATCCATATTCATTATCATACCATGCAACTACTTTAACTAAATTTTTACCATCAACATCCAATACTTTTGTTGACAAACCATCTACTAAAGCACCACATGATGAACCTAATATATCACTAGAAACTATAGGGTCCATAGTATATTTAATAACATCACTCTGATTATTTTTAAATAAATCATTTATTTCATCAACTGTTACATTCTTTTTAAGTTCTAATGTAACATCAATTACTGAACCATCTCCAACTGGTACTCTAAATGCTCCACCATCAAGTAATCCATTTAATTCAGGTATAACTTTACCTATTGCACTTGCAGCGCCAGTTGAAGCTGGAATAATATTTAATCCTGCAGCACGTCCACGACGAGATAAAATTCCTTTTTTATGGGCAACATCTAAAGTTGATTGGTCATTAGTTATTGCATGAACAGTTGTCATAAATCCTTTAACAATTCCATATTCTTTGTTTAATAAATTTAATACTGGTGCTAAACAATTTGTTGTACAACTTGCTGCAGATATTATTTCTTCCGTTCCATCTAAAGTATCATCATTTACCCCATAAACTATAGTTTTCATCTCACCTTTTCCTGGTGCTGAAATAATTACATGTTTTGCTCCTGCTTTAATATGTTTATTAGCATCTTCTAATTTAGTAAATAATCCTGTACATTCTAATACTAAATCAATATTTAAATCACTCCATGGTAACATTTCTGGATCTTTTTCACTATAAACTCTTATCTTTTTACCTTTATAAATTAAATAATTATCTTCATATGAAATATTATCAATTTCAAAATTTCTATGATTAGTATCATATTTTAAATAATACGCTAATTCTTCTGCACTAGTTAAATCATTTATTGCAACTACCTCATATTCATCTAACTTTGTTAGTAGTCTAAATGCTAACCTTCCTATTCTTCCAAATCCATTTATTGCTATTTTCTTCATAATATCCCTACCCTTCATTAAATTCAGATCTACCAATAAATTCTCTTAATACATTATCACTATCTAAGTATTCACTACTAATAGGATAAAAATTTTTCAAACTATCTAAAAGTCGTCTTGCCATATCATAATATTTTGAATCTATACTAATTGTATATAATAATGGTTCAACAAATACTTTTAAAACACCAATTTCATATATATATGCTGTATTTAAAACAACATCCGCCTCATCTGTAAATGGAAATATATATTTTTCTTCTCCACGTCTTACATTTTCCCAAGTTGAAAGTGTTTTTTCAATACTAGCACCTCTTGTTCTATTATCTCTTACTATTCTTCTTAATAATCTATTATCAGTTGTAGATATATAATTATGTCTATCTATAGTAAGTGGTGTTAAAGGACTTACATATATTTTATATTTATCTTTTTTTAAAATAAATGCACTAACTTCTTCATTTAAACAATGTAAACCTTCTATTACTAATATGTCATCTTTTTCTAACTTAATTCCGTTTTCTTCAAATTTTTTAGTACCTATTGAAAAATGATATTTAGGTATCTTAACAGATTTACCTAATAATAAATCACTAACTTGTTTTTTAAATAAATTTAAATCTATTGCATTTAAACTTTCATAATCTTTTGTACCATCTTGATTAGGTTTTATTTCATTATCTTCTTTATAATAATCATCTAAACTTAATTTAATTGTATTTTTACCTAAAGAATTTAAATACAAACATAATTTTCTACTACTAGTAGTTTTTCCACTACTAGAAGGTCCGCCAATAAATATAATCTTTTTCTTCAATCTAACTATATCTTGAGCTATTTTCATTATACTATCATTAATCATTATATCATTTTTCTTAATAAAATCACTTATTTTACCATCAGATATTATTTTATTAATATCACTTACATAACTTATATGTTGTTTATTAATCCATTCATTATATTTATTAAATTCTACTAACAAATTCTTTTTATGTATATATTCTCTTTTATCGTAATTATTTATTAATACAAAATCATTATTATTTAAATTAATTATTTTAAAATTACTTATTTGATTAGTATTTTCTACGATATTTGAAAAGAAATAATTATAATTACCTAATAATTCATTGAATGTTACTGTATCATTAATTATATTTTCTATTCCTTTAGATTTTTCTATTTGATTATATCTATTATAATAATTAATTGCATCTTTAGTACTTACAGTTAATTTTAATATAGGATAACTTTTTTTAATATATTCTCTCATTAAATTATCTATATTTTTAATATCTGTATTAGTTATTTTTTTATTAGTTAAAAATGTACCTCTCATACCAATATCTAAACTATGACAAAATTTAACTTCACAATTTAATATTTCTTTACATGCTATTATAAATAAAAATTTTAAACCTGCTTTTTCTTCTCTATTATTATCCATTATCATACCCTCTTTATTTTATATATATATATTTTATCATGTAATATAAATTTTGTCATATTTTTTTATGTATTATTAATAAAAATATTTATAAAATATAAGTAGGTGATTTAATGTTTATTCCTACAATACAAGAAACTACAATAAATGGAGAAAAAGTATATGACATTTATTCTAAATTATTAGAAAATAGAATTATTTTTATAAATGGTGAAATTAATGATAATTTATCTAATTTAGTTATATCAGAATTATTATATTTAGATAGTTTAAATCATGAAGATATAGATATATATATAAATAGTCCTGGAGGTTCTGTTACTAGTGGTCTTGCTATTATTGATACTATGAATTTTATTAAAAGTGATATTCGTACTACTGTAACTGGTATTGCAGCAAGTATGGCATCTATTATACTAGCAAGTGGTACTAAAGGTAAAAGATATTCATTAAAAAATAGCGAAGTTATGATACATCAACCTTTAGGTAATATGAGTGGTCAAGCTACTGATATAGAAATACATGCAAAAAGAATAATAGAAAAAAAGAAATTATTAAATAAAATGCTTTCTAATTTAACTAGTCAACCATTAAATGTTATAGAAAATGATACAGAAAGAGATAAATATTTTAATTCTAAAGAAAGTTTAGAATATGGTTTAATAGATAAAATAATTTAACTATTTTTCATATATTGCATATTTATCAAACACTTTTGTTAAATTATAATTTTTTTCTATAAAATCATAAATATCATTAGGTACTTGTCCACCTTCGTGATTTACATATAAAACAAATTTAGTACCTTTTTTTAATGTTTTAAAATATTTTATTACATTTTTAGAACCATTATATCCCATATTACCATCTAATAATAAATCATACTTATTTATTGGATAATTATATAAAAATTTATTATAATACGCTTCATAAATAACAAAATAGGTATCATCATATCCATCTAATTCTTCATACAATCTCTTTGCATCTATTAAATATTTCTCTTCTATTAATTTCCCCTTTAATAAATTTATGCCTGGAACTAAATTTCTATTAGTAACTGTTAAAACAGTTGCAACAATAGGACAAACTATAAAAGTTATTAATATTTTTTTATATTTCAAAATAAATGGATTTTTTATTTTATAAACTAAATAAAATACAACAGGTGTTAAACTTAATAATATATGTAATAGATTAAATATAGGATAACTCATTGTTTGAAAAAATAATATATATAATATTTTTATATCTTTATATTTTTTAAATAAAACTAATAATAATACTATAGAAATAATAAAAATTATAATTCCAAAAGTACTTCTTACATTCTTAGTTGCAAAATCAAATAAACTTCCAAAAGCATAATTAATATAATCAAATAAACTTCCATTTATAATAAAATATATAATATAGATAATATTAGGTATTAAAAAACCTATAAATCTTTTAATTATTTTTTTTATATCTTTATAATAATATAATGATGCTAACGTTAATAATCCAGTTGGACTTTTAGTTAAAAATATTAAACCTAATACTATACCGATAATATAATCATTATATTTTTTATCTTCTAAAACAAATAATATAAATAAAAATAATAAACATAATATATTATAATTAGGACTTATTATAAATGATGCTATTAAAATAACTTCTATTAAACATTTTTTATAATATTTATATATTAAATAATATATAGTGGTTGGTACTATTGCAAAAGATAAATAAAATACTACTATATTTTTACCTAATAATTTCATAATAAGACCAAATATAGTAGGAAAAAGAGGTGTTATTACCATATTGTAATCAGTATACATTTTTAATCCATTTGCGAAATTATATGAAAAACCATAATTCCATATTAAATCATTATTAACAACACTAAAATAAGTTAATAAAAAATTAAAAATGAATAGTGATAAAAAAATTAATATATTTTTATATTTCTTCATAATTTTACTCCTAGTATCATTGTACTAAATTTCTAACGAAAAGTCTATGAAGTAAAACTTTGTTTTACTTCACAAAAAAGTACAAAGCGTGTAGA
>CANRDR010000020.1 GCA_947629425.1 uncultured Bacilli bacterium
CTCCCCAACTTGTTTGATATGGATATTCTAATTTATTATCTTTATTTAAAAATTTAATATCAAATGCTTTTGCAAAACCTTGTCCAAAATAGTGACTTGTTCCATTTTGTAAAGCAACTCCATCATACATCATTGCTTCAATTGTATAAGTATCTATAGCTCCTGCAAACTTTTCTTTATCAGTTTTTTTACCAGTTATTACAGGTATTGCAAGATAGTTTTTTTGGAAGTCTTCATAAACATGCAACATTTTTAAAGTTTCTTCTCTTGCTTCTTTTTCTGTTGCATGCATTGTATGTCCTTCTTGCCATAATATTTCTCTACTTCTTAAAAATGGTTTAGTTGTTTTTTCCCATCTAACTATAGTACACCATTGATTATATAAAAGTGGTAAGTCTCTATAACTTTTTATTATTTTTTTATAGTGGTCACAAAATAATGTTTCACTTGTTGGACGTACACACATTCTTTCTTCTAGCAAATTATTTCCACCCATAGTAACCCATGCTACTTCTGGAGCAAAACCTTCTACATGTTCTTTTTCTATATTAAGTAAAGATTCTGGAATAAACATAGGCATTTGTACATTTACGTGTCCAGTTTCTTTAAATTTTTTATCTAATACACTAACCATACTTTCCCATATTGCATATCCATATGGTCTTATAATCATACTTCCTTTTACACTTGAATAATCTACTAAATCTGCAGCATTTATTACATCAGTATACCATTTAGCAAAATCAACATCTCTACTTGTAATACTTGTATTTTGTTTTTCCATTCTAACACCTCTTTATAATATATTTCTTAATAAAATGCTTAGCACATATATTATATCATTAATAACTAAAAGTTTTTTATATTAAATATATAACTTTACGAATTTTATTTATTTTTTTACTTTATTTTAATTAATAAAAATATATTTTTTAATAATAAACTTTTTTTATTTGAATTACTATTATAACTTTATTATTTAATAAAAGCAATTTGATTTTGATAATTTTTATTATAAAAAAGATAGTATACTGTTGTTTTACTATCTACTTTAAAAATATTTTATTTATTTTCATTTTCTAACATTTTTAATTCTTTTTTTAATTTTTTAATTCGTTCTTCTTTTACAATTTTAGCATTTCTTAAATCTTCTTCTTTTTGTGCTTCTAATATTTTATTTAAACCATCTATTAATTCATTTGTTAAATCATTATCTTTAATTTCTTCAATAATATTTCCTAATTCATCACTTATACTATATCCATCAACTAATATATCAATTTGTATTAATCCTTGTTTAGTTTTAACAAAATATAAACCACATTTTAAATTTAATAATGTATTTTCTAAAGTTTCATTTATAATTGTATCTTTTTTAATATAGTCTGTTTTTTTATAAAGTTTATTAAATTCAGGATTTAAATTAAATACTATTTCTCTCATTATATTTAAATCATGTGTATATTTTAATATTTTCATTGCTTCTGAATATACTTTATACAATTTAATTAATTTTATCTCACTATCTTTAATATCATTAATTTTTTCAATATTTAAATTATATTTTTTTATATCTTTTGTTATTATTTTATTTAAATACTCATCATTTTCAATTAATTCGTTTAATTCTATTATTTTTTTTAAATACGTATTTAACTCTTCTTTTATATCTTTTTCTTTAGAAATTATTATTTTTTTATTATTAATACTTACTATTTTATCAAAATTAGTTAAATCTATTGTTAGTAAACCATCATAAATAGTATTATTCTCAATATCTGCATGAGCAGATTTATGTTTATTATTTTCATATTTATTAATAGTATATTTATTTATAAAATAGTAATCTTTATGTTCCTTATCCGTATATATTTTTATACTATTACTTTCATAATCAATATCATAACCATTTTCTAATTTAAATTCATTTGAATAATCAATTTCAGTTTCTAATTTATGAGCATACCATTCATAATCAGTTTCGTGAATATAATAATATCTACTAAATGGATTACCTTTTCCATCTTCAATCAATATATCTCTTTCATACACGTCCACATTATAATTTTCTTTATAATGAGAACAGTTTTTTCTAATATTAAAATTACCATTGCTAGTATTTACAGAATATGTTCCATCTTCTAATTCCAAAATTCTTTTTATTAATCTCATATTTGCTTCTTTATTTTCCATAAACAAAACCTCCAATTACTTAATTATTATAACTTTATTATTTAATAAATGCAATTTTTATTTTACTAATAATTATCTTTTATAAAAAAAGAGATGATTGATTATATTTCAAATATCCCTTTATTATTATAGTTTTAATATATAATTTGATTAGTTAGCTAAAAAATAATCTTTCTTATTTTTTATACCTATTTGTTTCTTTCACATAATTAAATTATATATATATTTTTAGATTTTAGTATTAAAAATTATTATTTTCAATACTAATTATCTTTTTATATAAATCAACTACAGCATTCATACCATATGGTAAAGTACATATAGGGGCACTATGACCAAAATTGACGTTATATAAAATAGGTAAATTATTTAAACCTGCTTCTTCTTTAACTACTTTTAAAAATGCTTCCTTATATTCGTCATAGTAAATTTCTCCCTTAGGTTTACCAATTATAATTCCATTTATTTTATTTAATATTCCTAAAGAATGTAAATGTCTTAAGAAATAAATAACTTGATTTGGAGATGGTTTCATTTCACTTGTTTCAAGAAATAATATTTTATTTTCCCATTCATTTATATTTGGCCATATTTGAGTTCCTATAAGCATATTTAATACATCTAAACAACCACCTATTAATCTTCCTTCAAATACTTTAGAACCTTGTAATACTTCAAAACCATGTTCTTCAGATTGCATTTTTCTAAACTCATTATCTTTAGATATGTCAGTCCAATCAATTCTATCATTAGTCCATTCTTTACTAGATTCGATTATTATATTTTCATTTGTAAATAATGCATTTTCTAAATGTTTTTTTGTGTATTCATGCATGCATCCATTTTCTGCTATTTCAGATAATATTGCTGGGCCATAATAAGATGTAATTTTATTTTTATACAATAATAAATGTGTAACAGTAGTATCTGAATATCCAATAAATAATTTAGGATTTTCTTTTATAATTTGCTGATTAATAAATGGAATTATCCTAATACTATCATCTCCACCAATCATAGTAAAAATTGCTTTAATATTTTTATCCTTAAATGCAGCCATTAAATCTTGAGCTCTTGCTTCTGGATGCCTATATAAATAATCACATCCTTTTAAGGCATTTGGCATTGTAATAACTTTCAAACCAAATACTTCTTCTAATCTTTTTTTACCTATTTCATATCTATGGAAATATTTTTTTTCTCCACCCATTCCACTTGATAAACTTACTATAGCAACAGTATCACCTTTTTTTAATTTTTCTGGAACAATCATTTTATCAACTTCTTTTCTTTTTACCTATTTGTTTTTTTTTATTTCAATGTCAATATTAGCGTTTCCAAAAGAAGATTGTACATTTTCTTTTATATCTATATCATTCATTACTTCATATTTTTGTTTACCTATTTCTATACTATCTACTAACGATGAAATATACTGTATTAAATCTTGAAACATTTCATCTGTTGTAGAAATTTTTCCATCTTTAAATTGTTGTTGTAGTTTCTTTGAATAACAAATTATTAAAAATCTATTAATATTTTTTAAGCTATTACTAATCATATTTTTCTTAAATAATTGTAATTTATTATCATCCAAATGTTCAATTAAAAAATCCGTATTAGATATAAATTTCATTATTTCTTCTTCTGATATATATTGTTTTAACTCATCAATTAATCCTTTTAAATTAGAATTTAAATAAAGACTTTGCATTTCTTCTTTACCTACTATTTGTTCTAATTTTTCTGATATGTGAACTAAATATTTATAACTAAATGCTACATGATTGTTATATATAAAATATCTTTGTGATAACAATTCTGTGTATCCTTCATTAATCCCTTTCCCTAGAGAAACAATAGTTGGTTTTAAAGAATCTTGACTAAACCCTGAATATGCTATTCCATCTTTATATACTGAACTTGCCATATGAAATAATTCATGATAAATTGTTAATTCATAAATTTCTTCATCAACAGTAATTATATTTTTCATCGTATTATACATACCATAAAAGTTTCTAAATATTAATTTTTGAATACCAGTTTTTTCTGGATTCACTTTTAATTCATTTATATTATTATAAAAATTTATTAAATCTTTAGTTGGAAAATTTTTAATCATAACATTAGCAAATTCTATTATTGATTCACCAAATTTTGTTGCAGCAATTTTATTGGTATCTATATCATTATATTCTAAAGTTAATTCAGGTGGTAAAACTACCTTAGATACATTTTTGGGCTTATATTCTCTATGTAAAGCATATGTATTATAAGTTTTTGTTCCAGCGTAAAATATAATTAATGGTTTTATAGTATTTAAAATATCTAGATAATTAATTTGTTTTAATTGTATAATAATGTCTTCTATCATAATCTAACATCCTACCTATAAATTTTTTAATCTTATATCAATTTCATCCCATTCTTCATCTGTTTCAATAGGATTTAATCTAGTACTATCATTAGGATAATAAATAGCAGCAAACACATTTATATTTCCTTCTTCATCTTTTGTATTATCTGTATAAACTATATAATTTTTATTTGTTTTCATCCATTTAAAAGCAAGTAAAATCTCATATTCTATTTCATTACCATTTTCATCAATTAATTTTAATATCTTTTTGTTATCCATTTTATATTCCTCTCATATAATGAAATTATATCATACTTTTTTAATTTATTTTTCTATATTTTAAGATTTTATAAACTAAATTTTAATAATTTTCACATAAATTAAAAACCAACAATGTTTAATTGTTAGTTTGACTATTATAATTTCTAGTATTTTTAGATTTACTTTTTTTCATATTTTTATTAACCATGTACATACCAGCACCCATAGCGCCCATAACTGCCATAGTCATCATCATTTTACCCATTTTTTTCATATTAATTTATCTCCTCAAAATTAGTATTTACAATTAATTTATTTTTATTCAATAAATACTCTTTTAAAGATGTTTTTCTATTAATACTATAATTATTATTAATAGAATATAAAAATGCTTCTTTAGAACCTACAATAACTAAACTTTTTTTAGCACGAGATACTGCTGTATAAATAAGTTTATTATAAAGCATTTTATTATAAGTTTTTGATATAGGTAATATTACATGATCAAATTCACTACCTTGTGATTTATGTATACTTATTGCATAAGCATGTTTAATACTAGATAATTCATCTCTTTTAAAAGATACAATATTATTATCAAAATTTACTCTAATAAAATCACTTTTACTATTTATATCAATATCATATATATAACCAATATCACCATTATATATACCTTTATCAATATCATTAACTAAATTTAATACTTTATCATTAATTCTATAAGTTATATCACCAATAGATACTTCTTCTAAAGTATCATCATGAGGATTAAATATATTTTGTAATCTAATATTTAAATTATCTATACCTATTTCACCTTTATACATAGGTACTAATATTTGTAAATTATTTTCATTTATATCTTTATTTAAAGACTTATTTGCAATATCTATTATAATATTTTTAATATCTCTAGTATTACATTCAATAAAATTATAATCATCTTTTTTAGTAGTAAAATTAGTAAGACTTTGCATTTTTATTTCTTGAGCAAGTATAGGTATATAAGAATTTTTAGATTGTCTATAAATATTACTTAATTTAATATGTTTATACATTTCACTATTTACTAAATCATTAAGTAATAATCCAGGAGAAACGCTAGGTAATTGAAATTCATCTCCTACTAATACTAATTTAACTTGTTTTTTTAATCCTTTTAATAAACTATCAAAAAGAATTGTATCTATCATACTAGTTTCATCTATTATAACTAATTCATCATCTGTCTTATTAAATTCATTTATACCAAAAGAATTAGTTTCTTTATTCCATTTTAAATATCTATGTATTGTAGAAGATGGAAATTTAGTAGTTTCACTCATTCTTTTGCTAGCCCTACCTGTAGGTGCTATTAAACTAACTTTACTTATCATTGTACGTTCATCATATTTATATACTAATTGATATAAATTTAATATACCCTTTATTATAGTAGTTTTACCAGTACCAGGTCCTCCAGTAATAATAACTATATTATTAGAAAATATAGATTTTATAGCATTTATTTGTTCAACATTGTATTTTATATTATAATCTTCTTCTATTTTTTTAATTAAATTATCTAATCCTTTTAATTCTTTAACTTCTTTAGAATTAATTATATTTAAATTCTTAACTATATTTATTTCAGCACTATAATAAGTAAATAAATAATATTTATCATCTTTAATAACTATTTTTCCATTATTTTCTAATAATTTAAAATAGTTATCATTATTTATATCTATATTAAATTCATATTTTAATGATTCAATTATTTCATCTTTATAAGAATAAGTATCACCTGTTTTAAAAGTTAGACGTTTCATAGTTTCTTCTATACATGCAAGTATTCTTGTATCAGTTGTAGTTTTATATATATTTAAATATATTTTATCTAAGGTTTTAAATTCTATTAAATCAATTAAACTATATATATTAGTTTTTACTATATCAATTATTCCATTACCATAAGTATTAACTAATTTTAAACTATCTTTTATAGTAAAACCATATTCTTTTAATTTAATTATAGTTTCATTAGAAGAATAATATTTAAGTATAGAATTATATATAGATTGTTTTTTTAATTCAGTAAGTTTTGGTATTAAATCTAAATTATTTATATTTTCTTTTATTTTTTCTATAGCATTATCTCCTAATATTTCTACTATTTTAATAGCAGTTTTTTCACCACATCCTTTTATTAACGGACTAGTTAAAAATTCAACTATTGCCTCTTTACCTGTAGGCATTATTTGTTCATATGATAAAGTATTATATTGATATCCATATCTATCATGAAATACTAATGAACCATATAATATATAATTTTCATCTATAATTAATTCAGTAAAATATCCAGTAAATGTAATAGTTTTCTTTACAAAAGTTTCCATTTCTGGATCATCAGTTTCAGTTATTTTAAATAATCCTACAGTATATCCTGAATCACTTCTATATATAGTTTGTTTAAATTTGCCTTTAATATAATTCACAAGTACCACCACTTTAAATATGGTATCATTTTTTTAATTAAATTTAAATAAAAAGTTATAAAAAAATAATATATAAATTTATATACTATTTATTTAAAGTTAATTTTTTATTATCTTTATTTAATTCATTAGTTAAATAAGTATTAACTTCTTCATCATTTGCTAATTCAAATGTACCACCAATAACATCATTTACTTTTATAAATTTTAAATTATTTTCATTTTTTCTTGAAATTAAATCATTTATTATTAATTTATAATCTTCTTGTGATAATACTTTTTTTAAGATTGATAATATTTCTTCTAATTTCATAAAACCTATATTTTCAAGTTGCAATACTTCTCTTATTATATCTTTTCTTTTTTCATATTCTATATTAAATTCATCAAATGAATCTAAAATTGCATGTATTAATTCAGTAAAAGAATCTATATACGGATAAATGCTAACTATATTATCTTCTGAATATAAATAATCAACTTTTGGCTCATAAATTTCTTTAAACGCGTTTAATGCTTTATCATAATTACCAATAATAGCATACAAACTAAACAAATGAATAACATTTTCACCTTCAAAATAACTATTCTGTATATTTTTTTCTTTGCTTAATAAATCATTTACAAGTATACTTTTTCTCCTTAATGCTATAAGGGATTTTAAATTAGTTTCACCATAATAAGATGCTATATAATAATTATAATTAATTGTTATTTCAGGATATGTTAAAATCTTATGAATTAAATTACAGTCTTCTTTTGATATATATCTATTTAATAATTCTATAATGACTTTTTCACAAAAATTATTTTTATTTCTTTTTTTAATTATATTAAATACATCATATTCCTTATCATAATTATTTTTTATTATATTATAAATATCTATGAATATTTCAGGTTTTACACATAATAAGATTTCGTTTAATTTATTTTTGTTTTTAGTAAATTCTTCATGACTAATTAAGTTAACAAATGCATATTCATTATTTATTTGATATGTATCTAATAAAATTTGGTATAGCAAATCAGTATTAATACTTGCTTTTTCTAATAATTTATTTTCATTTATGATATTAATAAGATATTCAAAATCAAATGGACGATAATGACATAAATCTAAATCAGAATATTTTGGTCTACGATTTAATAAATTTTTTAAATTATTTTTATCTAATTTAATAAATTTATTATTTGTTAGAATATTACATACATAATTAAATAATATTTTTGCAAAATTTTTATTTTCTGAATCTAAAGAATATCTTATTTCATTATCAATATTATAATTTGTATTTATTAAATTACATGATTTATCATATGTTTTTTTATAATAAGTAAATTTATCACATAATTCATTTAGATGATTGCTTATTAATTTAATTAATTCCATATAAAAATTATCATCTATATTCTTTATTTTGTCTATATAATGTTTTATAAGATACATTCTATTATCAATTATTTCTTCATCACTTATTATTTCGGCATCACTTTCTAAAATATCTTTTATTTTCTTTAAATAATCCATAAAAAACACCTCATTTAATCTTATTATATCAATTAAACTTAAAATGTCAAATAAAATATTTATTTAAAAAATAATATTCTGTTTTAATTTTATACAAATACTATATACTTTGTACTTAACTTTCTAAATATACTTAAACTATAATAACTAATATATTAAAAAAAGGAGGATTCTTTATAAAAAATATTATATTAGCAGGTATAGAAAGAAGTGGCAAAAGTACTTTTGCAAGAATGATTCAAGATAATTTTAAGCATTATAATATAATATCATTTAATAATATATATTATGCTTATCTAAGTATGTTACAACAAACGGATGAAAATCCAATATATAAAGCAATAATGGATTCTAATAAAATATATACTTTTACTTATAATCTTTTTAAATGTTCTACTCAATTTGAAAAAGATAGTAATTTTATATTAGATATGTCTTATATAGATTTAAATAAAGCATTAGAATTATCTAAAGAAACTAATTCTATATTATTAGTATTTGGTTTTACTAATATATCTTTATCTGAATCATTAAACATATTAAATCAATATAGTACTTTAAATGATTGGACTTCTATTGCATCTGATTATATTAAAGAATTATATATGAAAAAATCTTTATTAAATAGTAAAGAATATTATGAATTTTGTAAAGATAATAATATTATATTTGTAAATACAAGTAGAAATAGAGATAAAGTATTAAATGATTTATTAAGAAAAATAAGTAAAATAATTTAATATTTTATTAATTTTTTTATATGTTCTTTAGGTTTAAAAGTATCATATTTTATGTTATTACTTTTATAATCTTTTAAATTAATTAAAGATAAAAAATATTCTTTAGGTAATATAGATTTATTTATATTTTTAAATAATCTATTAGTATATATATCTTTTATATCAAAATTATTATCTTCTACTTCAATATAGCCAAATAATAAAGATAAATCTAATATAAATGTTGGTTTAAAGAAAGTATTTTTTATTTTTATAATATCAGATTCATCTAAATTATTTTTATAACCAAAATATTCTAATAATATTTTTAATTTAGTTGCATCTTTTATTATAGTTAAATTATTATTTAATTTAGATAATATATTGTAGCTACTTATATTAAGTATTGGATAATTAGGACTATCATATAATAAATCATTAGATAAATTATCTTTTGTTAATGAAAATAATATATTTCTTAATTTAATATATTTATCTACTTCCCATGGAGAATTGCTAATAATTTCACTTTTATTTTTAGATTCATGATACCATCTATATATTCTATTAGTATTAACTAACTCTCCTACATATATATTATCTATATTATAATTCATAGCATCACCTATTACACTATATTCTAAAAAATAATAATTGTTAAATATTTCCATTTAATACCAATTGATATATACAAACAATTGTACTATAATGTATCTAGGTGAAAGAAAATGGATAATTTAAAACAAGAGAAAAATAATTTGTATTGATTTAAAAAGTTTTTTTGCATCAGTTGAATGTGTAGAAAGAAACCTAGATCCTTTTACATATCCATTAGTTGTTGCTGAACCTAATAGAGATGGTGCTATTACATTAGCAGTAACACCTTATTTAAAAAATTTAGGAGTTAAATCAAGAGGTAGAATTTTTGAAATACCTAAACATATAAAATATACTATTGCACGTCCTAGAATGAGTTTATATATTAAAAAAAGTAAAGAAATAATTGATGTATACTTAGAATATGTTTCTATGGAAGATTTACATATATATTCTATAGATGAATGTTTTTTAGATGTAACTAATTATTTAAAATTATATAAAAAAACACCATATCAATTAGCATTAGATATAATGAATAGAATATATGAAAAAACTAAATTATATGCTACTGCTGGAATTGGCCCTAATATGCTTCTTGCAAAAGTAAGTATGGATATAGAGGCTAAACATAATAGTGATTTTATAGCAGAATGGAATTATAGTGATGTAGAAACTAAATTATGGAATATAACTCCCCTATCTTTAATGTGGGGAATTGGTAAACGTATGGAAAAAAAGTTAAATAATTTAGGATTATATAAAGTTAAAGATATAGCAGTTTATGATAGATTAAAATTAAAAGAAAAATTTGGAGTTATTGGAGAAGAAATATGGTATCACTCTAATGGAATTGATTTAAGTAAAATAAGTGACTTTAATAGAAGTGCTAAAGAAAAAAGTATATCTAACGGACAAGTATTATTTAGAGACTATTATAATGATGAAATATATATTGTTATGAAAGAAATGATTAGCGTTTTAACTAAAAGATTAAGAAGCGAAAATTATTCTTGTGGTAGAGTTTCTTTATATATAGCATATTCAAAATATTGTGGTGGAGGTTTTTCTATTTCTAAAAAATTAGATAATCAAACTACAGATATAGATAAATTATATTTAGTTCTTAAAAATATATATGATATTCATTATGAAGAAGATAAACCTATTAGAAAAATAACTATTAGTTTATCTAAATTAGAAAAAGATGATTCTGTACAATTAAATTTATTTGAAAATATAAAAAATATAGAAAATAATACTAATATTAATAAAACATTAGATGCTATTGCTAGTAAATATGGAAATAATTCTATATTAAATGCTAATTCTTTATTAAATTTATCTACTATTAAATTAAGAAATACTAAGATTGGAGGACATAATGCAAGATAGAGGTTATATTAAATGGGCACCGTTTAATTCATTGATAAACGATAAAGATATATTTAAAGAAAAAGAACAAATAGTAAAAAAAGTAAATAAACCTATATTATCAGAAGATCAATTAAGTTATATTAATGATAAAGTAATGGATGCATATACTAATCATTATAAAGTTAATATAAGTATTTATAAAAATGAAAATATAATTAATATAAATGGTTTTATTAATAATATAAATACTTTTAAAAAACTTATTACTTTTAATAATACTTATGTATATTTTAATCAAATAATAAGCATAAATAATTATATAGAGTAAATTTTTTTAAAATAAAAGTTGACAAGTACTAATTAATATAGTAAAATTTATTTGTCACTTGGGGAATTAGCTCAGTTGGCTAGAGCATCTGCCTTGCACGCAGAGGGTCAAGGGTTCGAGTCCCTTATTCTCCACCATAAAAAGTAATAAAAACCCTTAAAAATGGGCTTTTTTTATACAGGTTTTTACTCTTTTATATTGTTTTTTACACTCATTTTACACACTTCGGAGTAATTTTGGAGTAATTTTTTATTAACGTTTTTATAAGTTAAAATGTATATTTTTGAAACAAAAAAATGAAAATCTTAGAAAATAAAAGAACTCGAAAATTTAAATAATAAAGTAATTGGAACTAAATAATCAACTTGTAGAGCAAATATTTAATATTAAAAACTAAATTATAGGTATTTTATATAGTTTGCATAATAAAATATGATAGTTCACATACGCATTATGTTATAATTTTAAAAGAGGTGAAAATATGAGTACTATAAATATAACAAATGCTAGAACAAATTTATTTCAATTAGTAGCAGATGTTAATATTGGTTTTAATCCAATAACAATAGTAAATAATAAAGGTAAAAATGCAGTATTAATATCTGAAGATGAATGGAAAAATATTGAAGAAACTTTATACTTATCTAGTATACCCAGATATGTAGATAATATTAACAAAATTAGAAAAGAAGAAGACTGGAATAAGGTGAAAGAATATGATATTAATGAAAAATGGTAACTATATAATTAAATTTTAAATCGTATTGTTTATGAAGTAGATGAAATAAAAAAGAAATTCATATTATTAGAATGTAGACACATTATAAAATATAAAAAAGTAGTTTAGTGAAAACTAAACCTTTTTTATTATTCTTAAAATTAAATTTAAAACAAATTCATTATTGCAAGTATACTAAATAAATTATTTAATAAATGTACACTTATACTACAATATATATTTTTAGATTTATTATAAACATATGCTAAAAATATACCCATTGTAACATATGATATAGATTGAATAATACCTAATCCTAAAGAAATACCTTCATCTAATGGAAATATATGCATTAATCCAAAACTCATACCACTTAAAATAACAAAAAATAATCCATAATTAAATACTTTTCTAATACCTAATCTAAATAATGTTTCTTCATAAAATGGTGCAAATAAAACACTTGAAATAATCATTAAAATAGGTCCATTTTTAATATACTCCTCTACTGCTACTTGATTTGCACTTACTAAATTTTCTATTTTAAAATTAAATATAGACATTAATATAGAAGATAATATTCCTACTAAATACTTAACTATTAAAAATAATAAAAACATTTTTATTATAAATTTAATATTTTTACTTATATTTTTTTTAAAAGACTTAAAATCTTTTATTAAATCACTATTATAAACTATAAAAAATATAGAAAACATTAATATAGATAACATAAATTGAATAAATACTTGATCTTTTATAGTAATATTAACTAAATCAACATTTAATAATAACAATATATAGCTGACAATAGTACCTATAAAAAAGAAACAAAATAAAGAAAATATTAATTTTAATATAGAAAATATTTTTTCTTTCATATTTACCATCCTAAATAATTATTTATTACTACATTACTTATTAAAAATAAACTATATAAACTTATTACAAAATATATACTATTTTCTCTTTTATAAATATATGCAAATATACTAAATAGAAGAAAAGTACTTAATGAATTTACTATTACAAAACCTAGTGTTCCTGATAAAGTTAAAGCATGTATAATAGAGGCTAAAAAACCAGTTAATATTATAAAAGTTGCATCATTTCTACATAATTTATCTATACTTAACATAATTATAGAACAATATAAAAATGGTATTATTAAATAATCTATAATAATTTTAACTATTAAATTAAAATTAAAAGTTTCTTTAAATATATTAGTATAATTAATATTAATTACTTTAACATCAAATATATCTGCTATAAAATTAACTACATATTTAAATAAATAAAGTATACCTACTATTACAAATAAATAAACTATGAATAATAATAAATTTTTAAATATATTACCCATTTCTCTATTTCTTCTAAAATCTTTTTTAAATAATAAATATACTACAAAACACATAGAAAGTTTTATTAATATATTTATTATAGTTTGTGCTACACTTGAATAATTATTTATATTTATATTGAGTAAACCTAATATTTTATATATAAATGGTTCAAAATATACTAATATAATAATTGATAATATAATTCCTAATATTCCACTAAGTTTCTTATTCATACTACAACCACCTTATTTTAATAATATAAAATTTTTATAATTTATTCAAGTAATATTATCAATTTTATTTATTATATATACTTTCTTATTTTTATAAAAAGCATAAAATACTCTATCTAATGTTATATTTTTATTATATATTTTTGTAAGCAACCAATTTTCATCTTTTTTTAATTGTTTTAATGTTTCTTTTTGTATTTCTCCATCTATTATTAATGGCATTGGATAATCAGTTTTTGTTTTTAAAAAATTATATTTAAATATACTTAATTTACCATTTGGTTCTAAGAATGCATATTCTACTTCATTAATAGTTTTTATACTTGCTTGTCTTAATTCTAATAATAATGCATCTAATGTATATCTTTGTTTTATAAGTTCTTTAAAATTAAGTTTTCCATTTGATATTATTAAACTAGGTTTACCTGTCATTATTTTATTTATTTTTCTAGATTTTAAAGTTATTTTAGATAATATTATTTCTAATAAAACTAATGCTCCTATAGGTAATATTGTTAAATAAATTGGATCTTTTATATTTTCTATACTTATTGCAATTAGTTCTGCCATTAATATTGATACTATTAAGTCTGTTATTTCTAATTGGCTTATTTCTTTTTTTCCCATTAATCTATATGCTAATACTACTAAGAAATAAAAAAATATTGTTCTAAATAATGCGTTTAGTAATTCCATATAATCACCAATATTATTATGGTATTATTTATTATTTTTTAAACAAATAAAAATTTATAGTATAAGATTATATAAAAATTATTCTTTACAAGTATAAATATTTATGTTATAAATTAAACGGATAGGTAAATTAAAACACATCAAGAAGAGATTTCTTGATGCCTTCCGTTTTTTTGTGGAAGACATTTCAAAAAAACCCCTGAGGAAAATTGAAATGTCTTATTATTTATATATAAAGTAATAATATTATAATAAATCAAGTAAAAAATTCTTTTAATTCTAAAAACAAATTCTATAGTTTTGATTACAAAAAGTTGTTATAAAAAGAGACAATAAACTTATAAAGTAATTATTAAAAAACAAAAAAGAGGCGTCCCAAGCCCATCGGGCAAGGAAAACCTCAATGTAATTACAATTACATTATAGTATATTTTATGCAAAAGTCAAATTTAATATTAAAATTTATGAGGAAATATGATAGCGATAGAATATTAATTTTAATAGTTTTATTTTTAGTAATGTGTATATTATCTAATTTTTATAATTTTTAAAATAAAAGAAAAAAATGACTAGTTTAGGCTAGCAAAATTAAACAGTGTAAGGATTTTCTTGTGTTCCATCTCCTCCTGTTAGTTTTATCATAGATGATAAGACAACTGCGGGACGAACGGCGCTAGGACTGTCAACATTGTAGTCGTTGATACCTGCACCGCCAACATCGAAAGCACCATCAGTGTAAGAATTACGACACGCCGGGGTTGCTAACCACCAATTATGATTATAAACATATAAATAAGACGAATATACATTTGTTCCGTATTTATATCCTGCTAATGTTACTTCATCTGCGGTTAACAATCCTCCTATATCACTTACTTTTTCATCATTAGTTTGATTACATTTTAATGTTACACTTATTTGCGTACTTCCTAGTCCATTTAATCTCTTATATGTTTCTGAATATACCCCACTACTATAATTAGTTGATGAGTCCCCTGCACTATAGTCGTACCAGTCTGTTTGATTGCCTAAACACCAATTTTCTGTCTTTAATTTTGATTTATCACTATCTGGTATATTACTTGTATCTTTTAACCAATCATCTATCTTCTTTTTTGCACCATTATTATTGCCACTTAAATTGTTTTCATAATCAAATCTATAGGCACTGTCCTCCATTTTATAACCATATACCGCATTATTATCTATAAACGCATTTTCTCCTCCTTTACTTCCTGCTCCTTCTACTGTTGTATTTTGCCCTCCATTTGCATTTTGACATAAATTATTTTTATCTTCTAATATTAATTTTACTGAACCATCTCCTTGTATTCTGACTATCCTCCAACATTTTCCTGCAAAATTTATAAAGTTATCTTGTACATTTCCTCTATAGTAATAAGATACTCCATAATCATCTTCTATTACATTTAATGTCTTTTCTGATTTTTCTCCTCCTGAAGTAAGTAACATTCCTTCTGGTTTATTAAATTTTGTTCTTCCTTCTTCAGTACCTCCTAATAATATTGCATTTTTTAATATTGCATATGCTAATGTATCTGTTGTATGTTGTGATACTGTTACTGTT
>CANRDR010000021.1 GCA_947629425.1 uncultured Bacilli bacterium
CTGCTTTATGATATTTACCAAGTAGTGCTCCCATAAAATAATAAGATGCTCTTATACTAGATGAATATTCTTTTGATATTTCACAGTTTACTACATTTTTATTATCTATTTCTAAATAATCGTTAACATAATTAATATCAGATCCAAGTACTTTTAACATTTCATTAAGTTTTTCAACATCACTTATATTAGGAACATTATAAATCTTACACTTACCACTTGAAAGTATTGCAGCAGGTAGAAGTGCAACTACACTATTTTTAGCACCACCAATTTTAATTGTGCCACTTAATTCTCTTTGTCCTTCAATTATAAGTTTTTTCATAAAGTACCTCCAATCTAATTAAATTATAATTTATATATCAAATTAAAGCAAATTAAATTAAATAGATTTTAAGATAAACATTACACTTAATATAAATAAGCATAAAGAACCAATTAAATAAGAATACTTTTTAAACAACTTATTTAAGTATTTTCCAATAGATAATCCTAAAAAAGTTAATGTAAAACTACAAATAGAAAATACAGTTGATGATAAAAATATATTATCAGTAATAGCATGTAAACCCAAACCTACTGAAAAACTATCTAAAGATACACCTAATGCAAAAAGAATAGTACCTATTTTATTTAATTTAATATCTTTATTAGAAGGATTAATAAATTCAATAAACATTTGTAATGCTATAAAAAGTAATATAATACCTAATATTAAACTAGTTTTAATAGGTAGTACCTTAGTTATATAAGTTGATAAAAACACTCCTATTAATGGCATAATAAAGTGAAAAATTCCTACAATCAAACTAGTATTAAATATCTTTTTTACAGATAAATTATATATACCTATACAAGTTGAAACAGAAAATGTATCTATACTTAAACTTAATCCAATTAAAAATAATAATATTAGTTCTTTCAAAATTAATCACCTACCTAATATTATTATTTATAGTTGTTTAATATTTCTAAAACTTTTGATTTATATTGTACATTATTAGTATCATTATCAGTTACATTAATAGTACATAGTGGAGGAAATAATACACACCACCAATTTTCTCCTTCTCCTTTACCTAATTTAATAACTAATGATTCATAGTTACCCTCTTTATAAGTAATACCATGTAACTCTTTTTCTGGAAAATAATTATATCCATAATTTATATCATAATCATCACTATTTATTGTTGTTTTAACAATATTATTTATGTTATTTAAATCTTTTTTTATATTTAATCTAGCATTATCTATACTATTAGTATCTTTTAATACATTATTTAAATTTTCTTCTATTTTTTCTTTAACATTCAATTTAGTCATTTGATCTTCTATATTACTACTATTTGCAATAATTCTTATTCTTATTGCGTTTTCTGGTATTAATATTTCATTATATTCTTTATTGCTAACTAAAATTATTATTAATATACTTAATAATATAAGTACTTTTTTCAAATTAAAACACAACCTTTCACAATATATATGGGTTGTGTTTTTATATTTTATTCATTTATTATAAATAAATATCTATTTTTATTAGATAAATCTTTTTCTACTAATATTTTACTTTTAGGATAGTATTCTTTTGCTAAATCTTTTAATACTTTTGACATATTATAAGATATTTCAAATGCAATTAGATTTTTTTTATTTAAAAAAGTTTTGCCTAATTCTAACATTCTTTTATAATATTTCAATCCATTTTCATTATCAAATATTGCATTTTTTGGTTCATATTTAATACTATTGTCTATATCATCAGTTTCTTTAACATATGGTGGATTTGATATTAAAATATCATATTTATTTATAGGTTTATATTTAAATATATCACAATTTATAAAATTAATATCTGCATTATTTAATTTAGCATTTTTATTAGCTACTTTTAATGCTTTTTTGCTAATATCTAAACTAGTTATCTTTAATCCATCTAATTCTTTTTTTAATACTATACTAATGCATCCTGAACCTGTACCTACTTCTAAAAGAGATGAATTAGTTAATTTTAATTTTTTTATATAATTTATTGTTTTTTCTACTAATGTTTCAGTTTCAAATCTAGGTATTAAGACATTTTTATTTACATTTATATTATATCCATAAAAGTTAACATTACCAATTAAGTATTGTACTGGATAATCTTTATTTATTTTTTTTATAATAGGTTTTAAATTTTTATATTTTGATTTTAATAGTTTCCAATCATTATCTGTAATATTATTTGGTTTTTCCATTAATTTCCCTCTAATTTTAGTTTTTGATCTTCTGTTATTAATGCTTCTATTATTTCATCAAGATTACCTTCCATTACTTTATCTAGATTCATTACACTAAAATTAATTCTATGGTCTGTTACTCTATTTTGTGGATAATTATATGTTCTTATTTTTTCAGAACGATCTCCTGTACCTATTTTTTTTCTTCTTTCATTTCCTAAGTTGTCTTCTAATTCTTTTAATTTCATATTATATAATCTTGTTTTTAATATTTTTAAACCTTTTTCTTTATTTTTTATTTGACTTCTTTCTGTTTGTGAATAAACTATTATTCCTGTAGGTATATGCGTTAGTCTTACAGCAGAATCTGTTGTATTTACTCCTTGGCCACCACATCCACTAGATCTTGTTATATCTATTCTTACTTCATTCATATCTAATTCAAAATCAAATTCATCTGCTTCTGGCATTACTAAAACTGTTGCAGTAGATGTATGTACTCTTCCTTGTGTTTCTGTTGCAGGTACTCTTTGTACTCTATGAGAACCGCTTTCAAATTTTAATTTGCTATAAACGTTTTCTCCTTTTACAGAAAATTCTATTTGTGAATATCCTCCAGAAGTTCCTTCTTCACTATTAGTTATTTCTATTTTCCAATTATTCTTTTCTGCATATTTTGAATACATTCTAAATAAGTCGCCTGCAAATATATTGGCTTCATCTCCACCTGCAGCACCTCTTATTTCCATAATGATATCTTTTCCATCATTTTCATCTTTTGGTATTAGTAATATTTCTATTTCTTTTAATAGTTCTTCTTTTCTTGATTCAAGATTAGATATTTCTTCTTTTGCAATACTAGACATTTCAGGATCATTTAACATATCATTTAATCCTTCTAATTCTGTATTTATATTAATTAGTTCATCATATGCTTTTACAGTATCTTCTAACCCACTTTTTTCTATAGATAATTTTTTCATTTTGTTATAATCATTAACTATTTCTGGATTAAGTAATTCTTCAGATATTTCATCATATCTTTTTTTTATTATAGCTAATCTTTCTATCATAAAAACACCCTCTATTTATGCTACATCATTTTCTTCATTTTCATCTAATATTACTAAATCTTTTAAATCATCATCAGATTCGTCATCATCAATTATTTCATCATCATAATTAATTTCATCATCTATATCTTCTTTTTCTTCTACTTCTTCATCATCAACAACTATGTCTTCGTCTTCATCTTCATCTATAACTAATTTAGTTCTATGATTTATTTTTAAATCCCAGAATCCTTTTTCAAGCATTATAAATCTTTTATCTGTTGATAATAATTCAAAGAAATCTACTAAATGATCTTCAAAATCTTTTTCAGGTAAACTCATTACTTTAATAACTTCTTTAAATAAATCTTGTATTTTCATTTTCTTTTTGTTATTTTCTAAAATAACGTATGCAACATCATCATAAGACATTGTAGCAAGTTCATCATCTGTTAATTTAATTGATTTCATTAATATAACCTCCAATTTAAATACATATAAGTATTTAAAACAAATATAATTTTATCACAACATATATTATTGTCAACTACTTTATTTATATTCTATTTTTATATGATTAATTGTATTCTCTTCTGTTTCTATTTTATATATTATTTCTATTAAGTTATCATTATTAATATATTTTTCTAATTCTATATTAGTATTTAATATATAATTATTATTTTTTAAAAGAATAATACATAATAATTTTTTTAAATCTAATTTTATATTATAATCTTTATTGTCTTTAATAAAATAACTATTTTCTATTATATATTTATCTTTATCTATATTAAATATTAATTTATTATTTGTATTTATACAATTTATATTTTTTTTATTTATTATTGCTTTTTTATTTTTTATTAATTTAAAATCTATTTTTTTCATAATATATTCCCTTTTGCGTTACATTTTATCACATATTTTATTAAATTGCACTTATAATTAATACTTTTTTTTACATAATATTTTTAGGTGATACTTTTGAAACACATTATATTTATTATTAAATCTTGTATTTTTCTTTTTATCTCTTTTATTGTATGCTTAACATGTTTATATGTTTATGCTTATTTATCACCTGGAATAGATTTGAAATCAACTAATTCTTTATATATATATGATAATAGAGAAGAACTTGTATATCAGGGTTCTGGTAGTAGTGAATGGGTAGAGATAAATGATGTTAATGAAAATTTTGTTAATGCTATTGTATCTGTTGAAGATAAACATTTTTTTGATCATAAGGGTTTTGATTATTTACGTATTTTAAAATCTTTATATTTAAATTTTAAAAATGGATATATTACTCAAGGTGGTAGTACTATTAGTCAACAATATATTAAAAATATGTATTTAACGTTTGATCAGACATGGTCTAGAAAATTACAAGAAGCGTTTTTAACTTTAAAACTAGAAACTCATTATTCTAAGGATGATATATTAGAAGGTTATATAAATACTATTAATTTTGGACAAGGTTGTTTTGGTGTTAGTGAAGCAAGTCAGTATTATTTTAATAAAAAACCATTAGATTTAACTTTAGAAGAATCTATTATATTAGCAGGTATTCCTAAAAGTCCCGAAAATTATAATCCTATATCTAATTATGATAATTCTATTAAACGTGCTAAAGTTGTTGCTCAAAGTATGTTAAATAATAATAAAATAGATAAAGAAACTTATGATAATTTATTTAAAGAAAAAATAGAATTATATGGTAAAAATAAAACTTATAATTTACAAACTTTAATGTATTATCAAGATGCTGTTATAAGTGAATTAAAATCATTGAATGGTATTCCAGATAGTTTAATAGATTCTGGTGGTATAAAAGTGTATACTAATTTAGATATTGATGCTCAAACTCAACTTGAAACTTCTATTTTAAATAATATGAAAGAAGATGATACACAGGTTGCTAGTATTATGGTAGAACCATCAACTGGTAAAATACTTGCACTTGTTGGTGGAAAAGATTATAAGGTTAGTCAATATAATAGAATGACTATGGCTAAAAGACAAGTAGGTTCTACTATTAAGCCCTTCTTATACTATACTGCTTTAGAGAATAATTTAACTAGTGCTTCTAAGTTTTTAAGTGAAGAAACTACATTTGTATTTTCTAATAATCAAACGTATAGTCCTACTAATTATGGTAAAAGATACGCTAATAAAGAAATTACTATGGCAGCAGCACTAGCGTATTCAGATAATATTTTTGCTGTTAAAACTCACTTATTTTTAGGGGAAGAAAAACTTGTTAATACTTTAAAAACTGTTGGTTTAGAAGAAGAATTAGAAGCAATTCCATCTTTAGCATTAGGTTCTAAAGAAATTAATTTATTAGATTATGCTAATGCATATACTACTCTAGCAAGTGGTGGGTATAAAAATGATATATATTTTATAGAAAAAGTAGAAGACTTAAATGGTAATATTTTATATGAACATAAAAGTAAAAAAGATTTAGTTTTAAATACTAATTATTTGTATATTTTAAATGAAATGATGTCTAATTCTTATAATGCTAATTTTATTAGTTACAATTCACCTACTGCATTATCTATTGCATCTAAACTTACTAAAAAATATGCAATAAAAAGTGGTACAACTTCTAATGATTATTGGTTAGTTGGATATAATCCTGATATATTTTGTTTAGTTTGGACTGGAAATGATAAGAATGCAACAGTTGAATCTACTTATTCTATGATAACTAAAAATATATGGGCTGATACTGTTGAAGCATATTTAAAAGATAAAGAAGAAAATTGGTATCAAAAACCACAAAATGTTGAAGCAGTATATTTAGATCCTGTTAGTGGAGAATATTTAGATAATGGTAAAGGTTCTATATTCTATTTCTTAAGAGGTACTGAACCTAGTGAAAATTAAGGCAATATTCTTGTCTTTTTTAGTTTTTATTTTTTAAGTTTATTGTAGAAAGTTATTTTTTATGTTATTATCTTATTATGAAAGAGGTTTTATATGGAAGCAAAAAAGAGTAATAGTGGGTTAATAGTGTTGATAGTAGTTTTAGTTATATTAATATTAGGATTAGGGGGATTTATTGGTTATAGTTTATTAAATGGCAATTTAACATTTGATAATAACAATAATAATAGTAGTAATGAAAATAACAATAATGAAAATAATCAACAAGAAGAAATAGAAATTTCTAATGAAGAAATTAATACTTATTTAAGTTATGTACCATTTAGTTATACTAATATGTATGATGATGACGATATGTCTAATGGTTTAGATGCTTATAGTGGTAAAACAACTAATCTTGATAATATTAATAAAGAAATATTATGGGAAAATGCATTTGATAAAGTTACTAATGGTGGTTTAGTTGATGACACCAAAGAAATTAATATAAAAGTAAAAAATGAAATATGTGGAAAAGATGAATATGATGAATATAAAAGTTGTACACCGAGTGATATAATTAGTAAAGTTGACATGGACACTGAACTTAAAACTATGTATAATATAGAAAATCAATCAATTAATTCTTTTAATGTAGCAGGTGGCAGAGCAACTTTTTATGATACTTTTTATGCAGTATTTTATGCTGCTGGTTCATCTAATCAAGAAAAAGTAAGTGTTCTAGATAAATATGAAATAGAAAATGATAATCTTATAATATATGAAAAGGCTGGATTTATTTTAGAAGATTTCGGTAATTACATAGTTTATAAATTCCGTGAAGATTATAACAAAAATGTAGTCAAGAAATTTGAAGGAACAATTGATGAAAGTGATACTCGTGAAAAAGAAGCAAAAGATTATATTAAAGATAACATAAATGATTTTGCAACATTTAAACATACATTTAAATTAAATAAAGAAACAAATAAATATTATTGGTATCAAACAGAAGTAGTCTAATAGAACAAATTAATTGTTCTATTTTTTATAAAAATAAAATATTCATTACAGAAAATCATCATAACTCAAAAAAAGTACGAAATATATTGATTTTTTAACAATTTATCCATTATCTTTTGATGAGTTTTTAATTAATACTGAAAATAATTTATTATTAGAAAAAATACAAGAATGTTTTAAAAATAATGAACAAATGCCATCTTTACTTCATAAACAAGCATTAGATTTATATTATGATTATCTTGCAATAGGTGGTATGCCAGAAGTAGTAAATGAATATATAAATTCTAAATCAATGATAACTGCTATTGATTATCAAAAATCTATTATTGAATCTTATAAAAATGATATTACAAAATATAGTGATACATCATATGCACCTAAAATTATTGCTGCTTTCGATTCTATACCAGTACAACTTGCTAAAGAAAACAAAAAATTCCAATATAAATTAGTACAAAAAGGTGGAACTAGTTCTATATTTGGTGATTCAATTAACTGGTTAGTAAATGCTGGTATTACAAATAAATGTGTTAAAACAAAGATAGGTGTACCTTTAAAAATGTATGAAGAATTAGATTCATTTAAATTATATATGAATGATGTAGGACTTCTTACTAATTTAAGTGAATTTCCTATTTACTTAATAAAAAATCGTGAAGCAGTTAATGAATTAATGATTGGTATGCTTACTGAAAATTATGTTGCTAGTTCTTTAAAATATAATGGTTTAAATTTAAATTATTGGAAAAATGATTTTAATAGCAAATTAGATTTTATTTTACAATCTGAAAAAGGTTTAATAGTTCCTTTAGAAGTAAAGTCTAATATTCATACTAAATCTAAAAGTTTAAATAATTATATGAAAGAATATAAGCCAAAATATGGTATTAGAATTTCTAGTAAAAATTTTGGTTTCAAAAACAATATTAAATCAGTTCCATTATATGCTGTATTTTGTATTACAACCAATAATTTAGATATTGATTAGATTTATCTATTAAAAAAAGCGTTTTATCGCTTTTATTTTTCTATTTTTATAATTATTTGATATAAATCTTCAAAATCATAATCTTCTGTTTCTATTTTAAATCCTGCTGATTTTATTTCCTCTTCTATATTTTTAACTGCATTTATAGCAGATTCTAAATTTCCAGATTCTATTTTTTCTTTTTCAACAACTTCTTCTACTTCTATATCTTCTTGTGCTTCTTCTGCTGTAGGAATATCAAATATTTCATATTTTTCTTTTAATTCTTTTTGTGCTTCTAATATTAGTTTTGCAATAGCGTCTTCATCATCTTCTTCATTAGTTACAAATTCAGCATTTTCTTCATCTTTAGTATCGTTTGTTTCTTTTGTTAATTCAAAAGTTTCTAAGTTATCATTATTATCTAAAGAAGAAGGAGTATCATTATCTAATGTAAAACTTTCTATTTCACTATCTAATACTTTTTTTATTTCTGCATCTAATTGTCTTACTGTTAATCTTTCATTTATTATTTTATTTAACATATCTACTTGTTTATCATGATCTTTAAGTTGTAATAAACTTCTTGCATGACGTTCTGATATTTTTTCATTCATTAATGCATCTTGTGCTTCTTCTGATAAATTTAATAATCTAATTTTATTAGCAATAGCAGATTGTGATAATCCCATTCTTTCTGCAAGTTGTTCTTGTGTTAAATAACCTCTATCTAATAATTTTTTATAAGATTTTGCTTCTTCAATTGCAGATAAATTTTTTCTTTGTAAGTTTTCTACTAATGCTATTTCTGCTGATTTATTATCATCTAAATTAGCAATAATTGCTGGTACTGTTTTAAAACCTGCAATTTGCGCTGCTTTATATCTTCTTTCTCCTGCTATTATTTCATATTTATCAGAAGTTAATTTTCTTAATACTAATGGTTGAATTATACCATGTTCTTTAATAGATAATGCTAATTCTTTTAATGCAGTTTCATCAAAAGTAAGTCTTGGTTGAAATCTATTAGGTATAATATTTTCTACATCAATATTTTGTACTTGTGGTTCTAAATTCATAACCCCTACTCCTATTCTCTATTTAATAATACTTTATTTTTATATTTTTTTCAAGATAAAATACTAACAAACTATAACAAATTAAAAAAACTTATTGTTTTATTATAAGTTCTTTTTATAATGGTTTATTTATTATTTTACTGTAACTTCTTGGATATTTTATATTAGTTATATTTACTTTTTTAATTTTAATTAAATTTCTTATACCATAATTTTTTGGTAAATTAAATTCATATGTTTTTTCATATTCAGCACCTAATAATTTTATTCCATTTAAACTATTATTAAGTTCTTCTAAATAATTTGATTTCATAGCGATAAAATATCCATTTATTTTTACAAATGGTATAGATAATTCTATTAAAATTGGTAAATTTTTAACTGCACGTGCTGTTACTATATCATAATATTCTCTTCTATTTTTAATAAATTCTTCAGCTCTTTCATTAATTATTTCAATATTATCTAATTGTAATTTTTTAATTAATTCTTTTAAAAATGTTGTTTTTTTATTATTAGAATCTAATAATGTTAATTTTATATTAGGATATAATATTTTTAATATAACTCCAGGAAAACCTGCTCCAGTACCTATATCTAATAATGTATTACAAGTATTTAAATCATATACGTTTGATAATAATATAGAATCATAAAAATGTTTATAATATACTTCTTCTTTATTTGTAATACTAGTTAAATTTGTATGAGTATTATACTCTATTAAAAATTCATAATATATATTTAATAATTCTTTTTGTTTATTAGATAAAGTAATATTTATTTTATTTAAATCTTCATAAAATTCATTAATGTTCATCTTTACCATATTCCTTTTTTAAATATATAGCAAGTATTGATAAATCTGCTGGATTTACTCCACTTATTCTTGCTGCTTGAGCTAGTGTTAATGGTCTTATTTCTTTTAATTTTTGTTTTGCTTCACTAGCAAGATTAATTATTTTATCATAATCTATATCTTTAGGTATTTTTTTTGATTCTAATTTTAATAATTTTTCTACTTCTTTTAATTCTTTTTTTATATAACCTTCATATTTAATTAATATTTCTACTTGATCATATACTTCTTTTGTATATTTTTTTTCTAATATGTTTTCGTCTATTAATAAATTTATATTTATTTCTGGTCTTTTTAAGAAATCATATAAGTTTATACTAGTATTAAAATTATTATCTTTTATTATATTTAATATATTTTTTGTAATATTATTTTTTGTTATTTTTAATTCTTTTAATTCATCTAAAAGTTTATTTATATTGTTTTCTTTTTCTAATAATTTATTATATTTTTCTTTTGTAATTAAGCCTGCTTCATAACCATATTTTCTTAATCTTAAATCAGCATTATCATGTCTTAAAAGTAATCTAAATTCTGCTCTACTAGTAAGCATTCTATATGGTTCTTTTGTTCCTTTAGTTACTAAGTCATCTATTAAAACTCCAATATATGATTCATTTCTTTTTAGTATTAATGGTTCTTTTCCTTTTAATTTTTTCGCAGCATTTATTCCTGCAATAATACCTTGTCCTGCTGCTTCTTCATATCCACTTGTTCCATTTATTTGTCCTGCTGTAAATAAGTTTTCTATTATTTTTGTTTCAAGTGATGGTTTTAGTTGTAAAGGATTTATTGCATCGTATTCTATTGCGTAAGCATATTTTAATATTTTTGCATTTTCTAACCCTTCTAGACTATGTACCATTTTTTCTTGTACATCTATTGGCATACTTGTTGAAAAACCTTGTATATATATATCATCATAATATAAACTTTCTGGTTCTAAAAATAATTGATGTCTTTCTTTATCTTTAAATCTTACTATTTTATCTTCTATTGATGGACAATATCTTGGGCCTATACCTTCTGCGTATCCACCATACATTGCACTTTTTTCTAAATTGTCATTTATTATTTTATGAGTTTTTTCATTTGTGTAAACTAAATAACATTTTGCTTGTTTGTCTTTATCATAGTAAATTTCATTTTCACAATTAAATGTCCAGTATACATCATCGCCTGTTTCTTCTTTTAATTTGCTAAAATCTATACTATTTCTATCTATTCTTTGAGGAGTTCCAGTTTTTAATCTTAGTATGTCAAATCCTAATTCTTTTAATCTATCACTTAAGTGATTTGAACGTTTTTCTCCATGTGGTCCTTCTAATTTATTAGTATTACCTATTAATATTTTGCTTTTTAAATAAGTTCCTGTTGTTAAAATTAATGCAGAACAATTTATTATTTTTTCTTCTAATTTAATTCCAACAACTTTATTATTTTCTACAATAATATCTTCAACCATGCCTTCTATTATTGTTAAATTTTTTGTGTTTTTTAGTGTTTCTAGCATTATTTTTGGATAAGTTATTTTATCTGCTTGTGCTCTTAATGATCTAACTGCTGGTCCTTTACCATTATTTAACATTTTTATTTGAATATGGCTTTTGTCAGCCACTATTCCCATTAATCCACCTAATGCGTCTATATCTCTTACTATTATTCCTTTAGCAGTTCCACCTATTGATGGATTACAAGGCATATCTGCAATATTTTTTATATTTGCTGTAATTAATGCTGTTTTTAAACCTATAGTTGCAGTGGCATGAGCAGCTTCACATCCTGCATGGCCTCCACCTACTACTATTACATCATAAAACATAATTTCACCTACTTTCCTAAACAGAAATTTTTAAATATTTCATCTAATAATTCTTCTTTATAAGATGCTCCAATTATTTCTCCTAAATAATCAATACATTCTTTTATGTCAATTGATAACATATCTACTTCAATACCGTTTTCTATACCTAATAATACATTATCTAGTGATTTTTTTGCATTTTTTACTAATGATATTTGTCTTGAATTAGATAAATATGTAAAGTCACTAGTTTCTATTTGTTCTAAATTAAATATTTCTACTATTTTATTTTTTAATTCTTCTAAATTTTCTACATTTAATGTATTTCCATATACAATATTTTTACAGTCTATTTTATCTACATCTATTTGTTTTTCTAAATCAGTTTTATTTATATAAACTATTAAGTTTTTATTTTTTAATTCATTTATTAAATCTAATTCTTTTTTGGTTATTTTTTCATTATAGTTTAAAACTAATATAACTAAATCTGCTTGTTCTATTATTTTTTTACTTTTATCTACACCTATTTTTTCAATTATATCTTCTGTATCTCTTATTCCTGCTGTGTCAATTAAATTTAATACTATTCCATTTAATATTATTTTACCTTCAACTATATCTCTTGTTGTTCCTGCTATATTTGTTACTATTGCTTTATCATTACCTAATAATGTATTAAGTAAACTACTTTTTCCAACATTAGGTTTTCCAACTATTGCTACATCTATTCCATTTTTTATTATTTTTCCATTTTGAGATTCTTTTAATAATTTTTCTAAATCTTCTTTTACTTTTAATATTTTTGGCTTTATTTCTTTATTTGTTAAAACTTCTATATCTTCATATTCAGGATAATCAATATTTACTTCTATATTTGCATTTATAGATAGTAATGTTTCTCTTATTTTATTTATTAATTTGCTAATATTTCCTGTTACTCCATTTAAAGATAATTTTCTTTTTTTATCAGTTTCAGAATTAATTAAGTCCCCTACTGATTCTGCTTCTATTAAATCTATTCTTCCATTTAAGAATGCTCTTTTTGTAAATTCACCAGGTTCTGCAAGTCTACATCCATTTAACAATAATAATTCTAATACTTTATTTGTTGAAGATATACCACCATGACAATTTATTTCTATTATATCTTCTTTTGTATAAGTTCTTGGTGCTTTCATAACTGTTACTAATACTTCATCTATTTTTGAATTATTATCTACTATAAATCCATAATGAATTGTATGAGTATCAACTGTTTGTAAATCAATTCCATTAAATATTTTATTTACAATTTTAATAGAATCATTTCCACTTACTCTTATTATAGATATAGCACCTACACCCATTGCAGTTGACACTGCACAAATAGTATCTTCCATTTATATCACCGCTTCATAAATTGTATTATATTAAATTTATATAAAAATGTAAATCAAATATTTTACATAAATTATTTCCTGGGAAATAATTTCAAAATAAAAATGCATTATTCTGCATTTTCAATTTCTTCTTTAGTTTTATATTTAATAACTACATGTCTATTTGGTTCTTCACCTTCACTAATTGTGTAAACATATTTATTATTTGTTAAAGTATTATGTACAATTCTTCTTTCGTAAGAATTCATGTTTTCTAGTTTTACATCTAACTTTGTTTTTGCAACTTCTCTTGCAATTTGTTTTGCAAGTCTTTCTATTCTTTTCTCTTTATGTTCTTTATAATTTTCTACATCTAAAACTATGTGTGGATAAATATTATATTTAATACTTAACAATTGTTTTACAATATATGTAAGTGCTGATAAATTTTTACCTTCCTTACCAATTAATAAAGAATTGTTTTCACTATACATTTTTATGTAAATTTGTTCATCACGTATTTTAGATTCAAGTGTTATATCTATTCCCATTAAGGAAACAATATTCTTTAAATATTCTTTTATATAATCACTTATATCAGTTAATTTGTAAACATAAATTTTATATGTATTCTTTTTAAGTAAATTACCTTTTATTTCTTCTGATTTAATTATTACATCTTTTTCATTTGCGTTAAGTTCTTGTAAACTATTAGTTTTTAACTCCTCTAAATTCTTTCCTTCAAAAATTTGTACTTCCATAATCTATTTACTCCTTTTTTTAACAATTAATGTTTGTATTACACTAAATCCATTTGTTACTACCCAATAAAGCGCTATTGCTGTTGGTAAACTGAATGATGCAATTGATATAAATATTAACATAAATGTTGTCATGAATTGCATTTGTTGTTGTGTATCAGATTTACCGGTACTAGCCATACTAAACTTAAATGAGAAGTATGTTGTTATTATTATAATCGCTATTAGTAATAAATACCAATAATTTCCTGATTTAATACCTATTAATGGTGTTGTTCCTAATTGTAATGTAAATAAATTTTCTTCAAATATTGCAGGTACTCTATTTATTGCTTCTAGGAAAGCAAAGAATAATGGCAATTGTATAAATGATACTAAACATCCACCTACTGGATTAATATTGTATTTCTTATATATCAACATCATTTCTTGACTCTTTTGCATCATTGAATCTGAATCAGTTTTATCTTTATACTTTCTTTCTAACCTGTCTAAATCTGGTTGAGCCTTTTTCATATTTTCTGATTGTTTTATAGTTTTTAATGTAAATGGCATCAATATTATTCTTAATGCTAACCCTATTAACATTACAGATACACCATAATTTTTTACAAGTAAACCTAATTTAACAATTAACCATGCAATAGGCATTACAAATATTTGTACCCATAATCCACTATAATTTTTTTTATTATATATTTTTAAATCTTTACATTCTGGAAGATCTTCTAATTTAACTTCCATTCTATCACTATATTTTTCATAAATTTTATTTAATTCTTTATCTGTAGGTTTACATAATATATTTGATGTTAAATTTTGTCCTGTTTCTTCATTAATTATTCTTTTATTATTTTTATCAGTCATATATTTTGTACATCCTGTAGTTAAAGTTAAAAATAACAGCAGTATTACTATAATCTTTTTAGTTTTCATTTTCTTTTTCCAGTTTATTTTCTAATTCTTTTAATCTTTCATTAAAAGAATGATATAAACTTCCTTTCCTTATCATTATAATATAATCTTTATTATTTTTAAATAAGTAATTTAATTTATCTATAATTTCTTTAGTTTGTCTTTTTAATTTATTTCTAATAACAGCATTACCTAATTTGTTACTAACTGCTATTCCAAATCTTTTTTTATTTAAATTATTTTCCTTATAATATATAACAAAGTCTTCTGTTTTTAAAAACTTTCCTTTATTAATTAATAAAGAAAATTCTTTTTGAGATTTAATTATATCTTTTTTTTTCATTTAAATCACCTATCATAGATAAAAAACCACATAAAGTGGCTTACTTACATAATCTTTTACGACCTTTTTGTCTTCTTGATTTTAAGACATTTGATTCTTTACGTGCAAAAAAACCATGTTTTTTACTTTTTTTACGATTATTTGGTTGATATGTTCTTTTCATAATTGCACCTCCACCTCTTTTAAGCTATTTTATTTTATTATATTTTCTTACTTAAGTCAATTAAATTCATAGATTTTGTTGTTAATATTTATAATTAATATAAAAAAAATATAAGAAAAAAGAAAATTTATACTTGATAAGCATTTTCTTTTGTTCCATTACCTCCTGTTAATTTAATTCCTGATTTTAATACTATAGATGGTCTTAGGCTTACATTATCATACGTTTCTACTAACGACCCCTTGCCAACATAATATTGACTAGTAATACTTTCATTTGAAATAAAATATGGATGTATTACGTTGCTTTCCATTTTAAATAAGGACATTAAAAGCCAACTATTTGATGGAATATATAAATAATAATTTTGATTGGATGT
>CANRDR010000022.1 GCA_947629425.1 uncultured Bacilli bacterium
GTATTTTTTAGAAAAATTAAATGCAGTAAAATCAAGGAAAAATGAATGCCTAACCACATAAAATCTTTCCGGAGGTGCGGAAGGTGCAGAAGTAATATATGCCTTAAGAGATAAAGATACTTTTGCTAGTAAAATATTAAATAACTTATCAGAAAAAGGTCAACAAATAAGAAAATATTATCAAAGAAGATTACCTAGTGATACTTCTAAAGATTATTATTATATGTTAAGAAATACTCCAAATGCTGAAACAGTAATAGTTGAATATGGTTTTCTTGATAATGTAAAAGATGCTAATAAATTAAAGGCTAATTATAAAGATTATGCAGATGCAGTAATAGAAGCAGTATTAGACTATAAAAATATTCCTTATAATGAATCTGGATATTACACTGTTCAAAAAGGTGATTCATTATGGAGTATAGCACAAAAATTTAACACAACAGTTACAGAATTAAAAACATTAAATAAATTAAATTATAATAATTTAAGTATAGGACAAAAATTAAAAATACCATCTATGGAAGTAACTCCAGAATTACCTTCACAAGGTAACACATATATAGTACAAAAAGGAGATACACTTTATTCTATAGCAAGAAAATATGGAATAACTGTTGATGAATTAAAATCAACAAACAATTTATCTAGTAACACATTAACTATAGGAGACGTACTTATTATTCCAGGTTTAAGTGTTGAAGAACCAACTTCATATACAGTAAAAAAAGGAGATACTTTATATTCTATTGCAAATAAATTTGGTATATCGGTTAACGAATTAAAAGAATATAATAATTTAACATCAAATAATTTATCAATAGGACAAGTATTATTACTTCCAGGAACAGCTGAAGAAACATCATCTGATACATATATAGTAAAAATAGGTGATACACTTTATAGTATAGCTAATAAATTTAATCTAACTGTTGATAAACTAAAAGAATTAAACAATTTAATAAATAATACATTATCAATAGGCCAAACTTTAAAAATTAGAGAAAGTATGTCTGATGTAGTTACAGAAGACTATGACACTTATACTGTAAAACCAGGCGATACATTATATAATTTAGCTATGAGATTCAATACTACTGTTGATAACATAAAAGATATTAACAATCTAACAAGTAATGAATTATCAGTAGGACAAGTTTTAAAAATACCTGTACCAACAGAAAGTACTTATGTAGTAAAAAAAGGAGATACTCTTTGGAGTATAGCAAAAGAAAATAATATATCTGTAAACGAATTAAAAGATGCAAATAATTTAACTAATAATACACTTAATATAGGACAATTATTACTTATACCATAAAAGCTTTAATGCTTTTTTTAACTTAAATATCAGTACTATAAGTACGCATTTAAAAACGTATTTTTTTATTTAATAGTTCTCTAAAATAAGTACTATAAGTACTGTCTTTTATATTTAATATATAATTTAAGTATTTTAATACAAAAATCACATAAAGTTGATTACCATATGGTGATGGTGCTGAAGTAAATAATATTATAAGATTGTTTATAATTTAATATTTATTCACATTTGTCTATTTATGTAAATATTTTACAAATACTTGTCTAATTTCTTGAAAAATTCACACTTATTTGTTATATTGTTTTACGTAAAGGATGTGATAATATATGCCACAATATGATACAAGTTCTATATTTGATAATACTATTGTAAAAGACAATTCATTTACATTAGGACAAGTATGGGTAATAGTAAGTGTTTTATTAGCAGTAATAGGAGGAGTATTAATTTATTCTAATTATTTAAGTAAAGATAAAGAAGATAAATATACTGGTAATCAAAAAAAGATATATGATTTCTTTAACTTTAAAATAACTATAATAGAACCAATATTTAGATTATTATATGTTGTTTGTACTATTGCACTTACATTAGGATCATTTTCATTAATTGGCAAAAACTTTTTTGAATTTATAGGTACATTAGTATTTGGTAACTTAGCATTAAGATTATGTTTTGAATTTGTATTATTAATATTTAATATGTTTAATAATATAGATATGATAAATAGAAAAATGCCTGGTAAACCAAAAAAAGAAAGTACTGAAAAGAAATCAAAAGAAATAGAAGAAACATCAAAAAACTAAGAAATTAAACCTTCTTAGTTTTTAAGTGCATTAAATTTTTAATTAAATTATTCTGTTGGTAAATTAGTAGGTGGAAATTCACTTTCATTATTTTCATTATCGTTATTTTCTGAATCTTTATTTTCTTCATTTCCACTATCTTTATCGGTATCTGTATCTTTATTATCTAGAGTATCAGTATCACTATTTTGATTATTATCTTCAGTATTATCTTTAATATCAGTATCTATATTATTATCCACATTTTCGTTATTATTACTACTATTATCAGTTTCTTTTTCTACTTTAATAACATCTACAGATAAAGTATTTATTGATGATACTAAAGTACCTTTTACTACACTTTGATTAATTATGATACCATCTTTAGTTTCATCATAACCTTCCATACCTTTAGTAATATAATTTTCAACAATTGTTATATTTCTACTACTTGCCCATTCTTTTAAATAATTTATATTACTACCTATAAAGTTAGGTAACGCTTCATTTCTTTCTACTGTATAATATTTCTTACCAATTATATCTTTTTCATAAGGTTTATTTACTGAGAAAGTAAATGTTTTTGTTAATTTAGGCTTAGTAATCTCTAAATTTATTTTCATTGCATCAACTATTTCTTTTAAACTTTGTTCATAATATTGGAAAGTATAAACATTACCTAAACCTGGAATATATAAAGTTAAATCATATCCTGTTAAATAAGTTTTTTCAATATTTAATGTACCAGAACTTGTAAATATCTTTTTAGCAACATTATATAAATTTAATATTTCTTCAGTTTTTATATTAGTATCAATATTTTTAGTAATAGAATTTAAAACATCATCAAATTTTTTCTTACTTCTTATATTTTTTGCCTTTTTAGCTATCGCTTCAACAACTAATTGTTGATTTTGTACCCTCTCGAAATCTCCTAATAAAAGTGTTTTTCTATGACGAGATAATGCTAAAGCTTGTTCTCCATTTAAAGTTTGATATCCTTTATCTAAACAAATTAAATTATCTCCAAATTCTCTATTAGAGTTTTGTTCACAGAATTTTATAGGAACATCTAATTCAATACCACCAAGCGAATCTACTAAGTCAACTACACCTTTAAAATTAATCTTAACATAATAATCTATATCAATACCTATTAGATTTTTAATAGTATTTATAACACAACTAGTTCCATATGCTGCAGAAGAATTAATTTTGTTTTGTCTATTACCATTACATGCAATAGGAACATAAGTATCTCTAGGAATACTAAATACTGTTGTATTTAAAGTTTTAGGATTAAAAGTTATTAACATCATTGTATCTCCATTAAAAGCAGTATTTGCATTTAATCCATCTATAGCACTATCAACACCTAATAAAAGTATAGTAAATGGTTCTGTTAAACTTTTATTAGTAGATAATTCATTATCTATATTTTTCATTTCTTTTTTATAACTGTAAACTACTTTAGTATCACTTTCTATATTTTGATAATTTTCATATACAGAATAAACATCAACATATCCACTACTAATAAATATACCATTTATTTTTTTAGAATATAAATCAGCAAGCATTTCTAAATAATCATCATAATATTTAACATCAATATTTTTTATTTTTTTAGTTTCCATTAATTCATTTGCAATAATATTATCAACATTACTTTCATCTTTAATCATTGCAACTTTAAAATCACTAGTATCTTTAAATTCAGTATCTTTTAAAACAACTAAACTAGTTGAATAAGTTATTTTATCTTTTTCTATATTATTAACAATACCATACGTTTTATGAATATTAACACTTACAAATATAAATAATACACTTATAATAAAACCTAATATTGAATTCGCTATAAATAATTTATTTTTTTTACTAAATAAGAATAATATATTAATAAATAAAGATATAAAGAAACATATAAAACATACTATTATAAATATAATTCTTAAAACTGTTTCTATTTTTTTAAGTTTTAATAGTTCATATGTTAAAAAACATATACTTATTAACAATATAATACTTAAAACTATATATAATATTTTATAAATACTTTTTAATTTCTTAAATTTTCTTATTATACTTTTCATATTATCAACCCTATAATAAAAATTATACAATAATTTAATTTAACTGTATAGATAAATTTTAAATTGTGATATAATCATTAAATAGAGGGTAGTATGAAAAATAATGTATATAAAAAATTAAATAAAACTTTTAATAAAGTAATTATTTTATTAGTAATATTATTAGGTGTTTATTTTGTAAAACATTTTTATGAATCTTACGGGTTTATAGATAATAATACTGAACAAACTAATATTAGTGAAAATAATTTATTAGAAATATATTTTTTTGATGTAGGACAAGCTGATTCTATATTAATAAAAGAAGATAATAAAAATATATTAATTGATGCTGGTAATAATGAAGATGGAGAAAATTTAGTAAATTATTTAAAAGATGAGTTAAATATAAGTTCTTTAGATATGTTAGTAGGAACACATCCTCATGAAGATCATATAGGGGGATTAGATAATGTTATAAATGAATTAGATATTAAAGAAATATTACTTCCAGATGTAACAACAACTACAAAAACTTTTGAAGAAGTAATAGATGCTATAGATAAAAAAAATTATAAAATAACAATACCTAAAATAGATGAAGAATATAATATAGGTAATATGAATTTTAAAGTATTATATACAGGTGTTAATGAATCTGATTTAAATGCATCATCTATAGTAATAAAGTTAAATTATTTTAATACTAATTACTTATTTATGGGAGATGCTCCAACTAAAGTAGAAAAAGAAATATTAAATAAAGATATAGAAAGTGATGTTTTAAAAATAGGACATCATGGCTCAAATTATAGTACATCACAAGATTTTTTAGATAAAGTTAATCCAAAATATGCTATTATATCAGTAGGATTAAATAATATATATAAACATCCAAGTAGTAAAGTAATAGATAAATTAAATAAAAAAAATATAGAAATATATGAAACAGATAAAGATGGTACAATAAAATTAACAAGTGATGGAGAAAATATTAATTTTGTAAAATTAGATACTAATATAGATGGGTGATATAATGTTTAGTGTAGATAGAATAGAAGAAGATATTGTAGTATTAGAAAATCGAACTACAAAAGAAATAATTAATGTTGATAAAAATATATTACCTAATAATTTAAAAGAAGGAATAATATTAGATTATATAAATGGAAAATATATAATTAATGAAGATTATACAAAAGAAATAAAAAAAGATATAAGAAATAAATTTGATAGATTAAAAAGGGAGTAAGTTATGAAAAAAAGTATTATTTTTATATGTAGTATAATATTTATATTTATAGCAGTTACTGTATTAGTTTTAAATTTTACTATAAAAGATAACTTTAAATTTACTAACGTAACTAATATTGGTTTAAATTATTATTTATATTTTAATAAAGTAAAAAATGCTAGTAGATATGAAATAGTTACATATGATAAAGATAGCAATATAATAAAAAAAATAGAAACAGATACTAATAGTGCTACATTAGAATTTGATTCTTTAAATCATGATGAAGAATATGAAATAAATGTAATAGCATATAACGATAATGGTTTAAAAAAGAAAATAAAAGAACCATATAAATTTATATGGAATGAACCAACATTTTCTCAAGATAATGATTGTTTAATGGATAATGAAGATGATTATATAGTTATTATTGATGGACATTTTGATAAAAAAGATTATATTTTAAATATTAAAGAAAATGATAAATTAATTAAAAGTGAAAAATTAAATAAAAATACTTATACATTAAAAAATAATATTTTTAAAGATAAACATGCAAAATATACTTTTGAAATAGTTGATAATAGTTTAGTTATATCTACATTAAATATATATAATTTAATAAGTCCAATAACAGATATTAAAATAACTTCACCATCTACTGGTGATATGATGGATTTTAATGATGTAGCGTTATCATTTACTGGAGGAGATAATGCAACTAATTATTTATTAGAATTATATAATAATACAACTAAGAAATTAGTAAGAAGAAAAGAAATAAGTGATAAAACAGTAATATTATCTAGCAACTTATTTGATAAATCTTCTTCTTATAAAGTAAAAATAACTGCATCATATTTAGATTTTATTGATTATTCTAAAACTAGTGAAGTAGATTTTACAATTAATTCTAAAGAAACATTAAAACCAGTATATGTTAATAAGAATTTTAAATCTATAAAAAAAGGTACTAAAGTTAAATTATTATCACCTGATAATGCTAAAATATATTATACATTAGATGGTAGTGATCCAACAACAAATGGATTAGAATATAAAGATGAATTAACAATTAATCAAGATACTACTATAAAAGCAATAGCAAAAGAAGATAAAAAGAATGACAGTATTGTTTCTACATTTAATTTTAAAGTTAAAAATCAAGATAAATTTAAAGTATATTTAAGTCCTTCTAATCAAAATGCTAATTTAGGTGTTTCATCTGTAGGATATACTAATGAAATGAAAGAAATGAATGATTTAACTAATTATATTGAAAAAAGATTAAAAGAATATGGTGTTACTACTTATAGAAATGATAGTTCTATGGGTATTAATAGATGGACTGCAGATAGTACTTATTTAGGAGTTGATTTACATTTAGCAATACATTCTAATGCTAGTGAAGATCATGGTGCATATGGTGTTGAAACTTGGATTAATAGTGATACATCTGATACTCATTCTTTAGCAGAGTTAATTCAATCTAATTTAATGAATATATATTATAAAAAAGATGATAATCTTGCAAATAGAGGAGTTAAATATGCAAAAGGTTCTTTAGGAGAAGTTAATCCTCTATTAGTTCCTTTTGGAATTTTAATAGAAGTTGCTCACCATGATTATGAAAGTGATGCTTTATGGATAATGGAAAACAAAGAATTAATTGGTAACACTATAGCAGATACTATATTAGAATATTTTCAAATAAAATGAATTGAATTTAATTAAAATTTGTAGTATGATTTGAGTAGAGTAAGAAAGTACTCAAGAAATTAAAAATTATATACGAAGGATTGAATTATATAACCAATCTCTCTCATAAGAATGTTTGTTTGGTATGGGGGTTATACTTATATAATTTTTTTATATGGAAAAGAGATTTATATGAATAGAAATGTATTTAGTAAGTTAAGTAAAAAGAAAAAAAGAATAGTAATAGTATTAATGTTATTTATAGTATTAGATTTAGCATTATTAACAATAACATCATTACCATTTACAAGAGCATTTTTTCAAAGTAATGCAAATTCAAGTGTAGATTTAGATATAGCAAAATTTTCATTTTTAGTAAATGGAACAATAAATGAAGAAGTAAGTATAGATTTAAATAGTACTTTAGATAGTAACTATACAAAAGTAATACCAGGAAGTAGTGGAGTAATAAAACTAAATTTAGATGCAAGTGAAAGTGAAGTAAATATAAGAAGTGTAATAAAAATAAATAGAGAAAGTATTCCAAATAATTTAAAAATATATAAAGATGCAGAACATGGAGTAGAAATAAATGATAGTATAGTTGAAATAATAAACTATAAAGAACAAAAAGAAGTAAAATTATATTGGAAATGGATATTTACAGAAGATAATGAAAATAACTGGATGGACAAAGCAATAAGTATAAATATAAATGTAACAGGAGAACAAATAATAAATAAAGAAGATGAAATACCATATGAAGAAAGTATATTAGCATATAACATAATAAAGAATGCAATGAAAGCATTACCTGATACAGAAAGTACAATTTATTCACCAGAACCATTAACAATACCAGCACAACAAATAAGTAAGGAAAATGAAAGAACATTATCAGTAACAGAAGATGATTACGGTAATTCTTACTATTTTAGAGGAAATGTTAAAGACAATTATTTAAATTTTAATAATATGTGTTGGAGAGTAGTTCGTATAGAAGGCGATGGTTCAATCAAGTTAATATTAGAAGATAAAACACAGATATGTGAAAATACACCAGGTGGTGATAATGCATTTATAGGAGAAGGTCAATATGGAGTAAAGCATGCAACATTAAATGGAGTTGAAAATGTCAAAGTAGCAGATTATGAAAATTGTACATCAAATAAAGATAATTGTATGAAAACAAAATTTGATGATTGGTTTAATAAACACTTAGAAAATGTAAAAGATAAATTAAAATATGAAACATGGAATTTAGGAGATTTAGAAACATTTTATGATTCTGAAGGTAATATAAAAGATTATAGTAATAATCAATTATTTTTTAATACTACTATGAAAGTTATTTATAATAAGCTTCCTTTAACACTAACAAAAAGCAAAAATGAAAGTACAGTAAAAAATTATATTGCAACATTAAGTGCAGAAGAGGCAGTATTAGCAGGAGCAAAATGGAATACATCAAATATTAATTATTATTTATATATTCCATCAAGTAATTGGCTTTTAATGTCCTTATTTAAAATTGAAAGCAATCAAATTCATCCATATTTTATTTCAAAGGAAAATTTAGAAAGTAAGTGGTATGTTGGCAAGGGATCATTAATAGAAACTGCACCAGATAGTAATGCAAACTTAAGGCCATCCATAGTATTAAAATATGGAATAGAATATATTTCAGGTAATGGAACAATGGAACAACCTTATGAAATAAAATAATAATAATTATTTAATAAAATACTATATTTAAATATAAAAGTACTTGAAAAAATATAATATTTATGTTAGATTAATAAAGAAATTAATGAATGGGTGGATTTTATGGAAACAGTATTATTAATTGTATCAATTTTATTAATAGTATTAGTTTTATTACAAAGTAATAAGGCTAGTAGTGGTGCTCAAATAATATCGGGTGGAAATAGTGATTTATTTCAAAACCAAAAAGAAAGAGGAGCAGAACTATTAATTAGTAGATTAACATTAATTTGTGGAATAATATTTTTTATAATATCATTTATACTTTATATAAAGTAGACACAACAAACATGAATTTTTTATAATTTGTGTTTTTTTATGGTATACTATTTTTAGAATAAGGTAGGGATTTTATGAAAGAACAAGTTGTAGATTTATTAAATTCTAAATATGAAGCATTAGATATAATAGAAATAAATGACTTATTAGGTTTAACAACATCAGATGATTTAAGTAGATTAAATAATGTAATAGATGCATTAGTAAAAGAAAATATATTATATAAAACTAAAAAAAATAAATATATTATGTATAAAAATTGCCCTAATTTAAAAGTAGGTACTTTATCATTAAATAAAAAAGGATTTGGTTTTTTACTAATACCGGGTGGTGAAGATATTTATATAGATAAAGATAATATAAATGGTGCTGTTAATGAAGATAAAGTATTAATAGAATTAATTAATACTATGGATGGTGTAGAAGGAAAAGTATTAAGAGTACTAAATAGAGATTTAAATAATTTAATAGGTGAAATTTATATAGAAAAAGATAAAGTTTGCGTTAAATTAGAAGATGATACAAAACATTTAGATATTAAATTAGATCAAAAAACTTCAAAAAATTTAGTAGAAGGTACTAAAGTAATAGTTAGTGTAACTAAAGAAATGTCTAAAAATAAATATATGGGAAAAGTAACAACTGTTATTGGACATAAAGATGATCCTGGTGTTGATATAAAATTAATTGCTTATAAATATGGAATATATGAAGAATTTTCTAAAAGTGCAATGGAACAAACCGAAAATATACCTACAGAAGTAAGTGATAATGATTTAATCGGAAGAACTGATTTAACCAATGAAATGATATTTACAATAGATGGCGCAGATACAAAAGATATAGATGATGCAATTAGCTATGAATATAAAGATGGATTACACGTCCTAGGAGTACATATAGCAGATGTCAGTTATTACGTAACTGAAGATAGTTTTTTAGATAAAGACGCATTATCTCGAGGAACAAGTTCATATTTAGCAGATAGTGTAATACCAATGTTACCACATAAATTATCTAATGGTATATGTTCATTAAATGAGGGGGTAGTTAGACTTACACAATCATGTGTTATGAAAATTAATGACCAAGGAGTTGCAGTAGAATATGATATTTTTCCAAGTTATATAAAATCAAGAAAAAAAATGACTTATGATGCAGTAAATGATATAATAGTACGTAACCAAATACCTGAAGGTTATGAAGAATTTGTAGATGTTCTAAAAAATATGAATACTCTAGCGCATATTTTAAGAAAGAATAAAATAAAAAAAGGTTATATTGATTTTGATATACCAGAACCAAAAATCATAGTTGATGAAAATAAAAAAGTAATAGGTATAGAAAAAAGAAATAGAGAAGATGGAGAAAATTTAATTGAAGATTTTATGATAGCAGCAAATGAAACAGTTGCAACACATATATTTAATATGGATTTACCATTTATTTATAGAGTTCATGATATACCTAATTCTGAAAAAATAGATAAATTTATAAGATTAGTAAGTCTACTTGGATATAAATTAACAGGAAACTATAAATCAATAACACCTATAAAATTACAAGAAATGTTAGAACAACTAAAAGAAGTACCAGCATATAAAACATTATCAAATATGTTATTAAGAAGTATGAGAAAAGCTGTATATCAAAAAGAAAATATAGGGCATTTTGGTTTAGGAAGCACATGTTACACACATTTTACTTCTCCAATAAGAAGATATCCTGACTTAGAAGTACACAGACTTTTAAGAAAATATTTATATGAACATAAAATAGATAATGAAACAATAGATTATTATCAAACAAATTTAGATTATATCGCAACACAATGTAGCGAAAGAGAGCAAGCAGCACAACAAGCAGAAAGAGAAGTTGACGATATGAAAATGGCCGAATATATGGAAAATCATATAGGAGAGGTATACGATGGAACTATATCAGGTGTTGAAAATTTTGGTTTCTTTGTAGAACTTGATAATTTAGTAGAAGGATTAGTACATGTAAATACTTTAAAAGGCGATTACTTTAATTATATAGAAGATTTATTATGCTTAATGGGAGAAAATACAAAGAAAAAATATACATTAGGAGATATTGTTAAAGTAAAAGTAGTTGCTGCTTCTAAAGAAACAAAAACAGTTGATTTTGAACTAGTGGGGGATGATGAATTTGATAGAGATAAAAAACAAGAAAGCGTACTTTGATTACTTTGTAGAAAGTGAAATAGAATGTGGAATAGTATTAACTGGAACAGAAATAAAATCAATAAGAAAAGGTAGTGCTAACTTAAAAGATACATATGCTAGAATAAAAAATAATGAAGTTTATATTATAAATATGTATATAGCACCATATGAAGAAGGTAATAGATTTAATGTTTATGAAAGAAGAGAAAGAAAATTATTATTACATAAAAAAGAAATAATAAAATTAAAAAATACAGTTTTTCAAGACGGATATAGTTTAGTACCATTAAAATTATATTTTAAAGGAAATAATGCTAAAATATTATTAGGATTATGTAAAGGTAAAAAATTATATGATAAAAGAAGAACTATAAAAATGAGAGATTTATTAAGAGAAAATAAAGATTTATATTAAAAATACTAGAGTTAAAATCTAGTATTTATTCTTTTTCAAATAATTTAGAATCTATAACAATATTATAATCAGAATCAATAATACCTTTTATATTATCATTAAATATTATTTCGTTATTTTTAATTATTAAATCACCTTCATAATATTTTTTTTCACAATCATCATTATATAATTCCATAGTAAATGATTTATCTGGAGATATAGTTATATAATCTAATGTATTACATTCATTATGATATATTCTTTTACCTTCAATTTTATCTACTTTAACTGCTTTTATATATGGTATTAAACTATTAAATAAAAAATAAATACCTATACCTATTATTAATAAAACTATTAAAATACTTAAAAATTTAATAATAGAAAATTTTTTCTTTTCTACTGGTGGTAGTGAATCTACTACTTTTATTTTTGTTTTTAAAGTCATATATCATACACCCTAATTATATTATAATCTATAAAATAATTAGTATCAATAATAAAATTTATGAAATGTAAAATCATACAAGTGTTTAATTTGTAAATATATAAAAAGTATGCTATACTACTTTATAGTAGGGAGGCTAGATGTATGTTTGTTAAATCATTTGTAACAGAACTATCTAAAAAGATAGAAACTGTTGATATGCAGTTAAAAGAATTTGAAAGTAAAATGGAAAAAATTAATTCTATTACATCATTGTTAACATTAAAAACTTTAAAAGATATAGATAGTTTAAAAAAAGAAGATCTAGTTTATCTTGAAGAAGAAGACTATAAAAAAATATTAGAAGTTTTAAATATAGAAAATATTGATAATAAAATAAAAGAATTTTTAAATAAAAAAAATATTATATTAGAATATCAAAAGCAAATAAGTGGAGAACAAATTGATATTGATATGAAAGATGTAGATAAAGCTTTAGATTATTTTGAACATGAATTAAATTATATAAAAGAATATATTAGAGATTTTAATGATAATAATAAAGAATATTATAATTCATTAAAAACTAGTGATAATTTATATAAAAAATATTTAGAATATTTTAAAAATAATAAATTAATAAAACCTATATATAATATAGAAGAATTTAATGAAGTTATTAAAAAAAGTGGTATTATAACATCTGAAAAATGGCAATTATTAAAATATATTGCACAAAGAAATTTAGAATTTAAAAAGAATAGTAATGATGATGAAAAAATAGAATATTCTGATGATGAAATAATAACATTTGCTGAAGAAATTATAAAAAATGAAGAATCTCTTTTAAAAGAAATAACACCTGAAAAAGTTATTGAATCATTAAATATTCTTGAAGAAGATGAAACTAAAATAAAAAAAACATATAAAGAAGATGATATCATTAAATATCAAAAAATACCAGTTATTGATACATTAAATAAAATATTAAAAGAAACTAAAGAATTGTTAAAAAAAGAAAAAGATGAAGATGCAACTAAAATAGAAAAAAATTTAAAAGAAATATTAGAATTAGTTGACAGCTATAACGTAATAAAAAAAATTGAAAGTTAGGAGGTATAAAAATGCCAAATGGTATAGATGCACTTTCTTTACTATTTAATAATTATAAAACTAAAGAAAATAGAACAGAAAAAAAAGAACAATTTATAAAAAAGTTAGATAATATAATAAATCTTATAAATAATAGAAAATATATAATAGATTTAGATGAGATAGAAGATATTGTTAGACGTTATGAAACTACAGAAACTGATTCTATTCTTTTAGATACTATGTTAAATATAAATAGATACAATGTTTACTTAATGAATAAAAAAATAAAATATGTAGAACCAAATTTAGAGAAAAATATAGAATTTGTTTCTGCTAATATTGATTTAAAAGATATATTAAATTATCTTGAAGTAGATATTAAAGATTTAGACGAATCTCTATCTAAAGACTTAAACAAATATGTTAATAAAGATGAATTTATTAATTTTGCAACATATATAAAAGGAAGCAATGGAATAGAACATATATTATATGAAAAAATACGAGATAAAAATATATTAATCTCTATATTATTACATTCTAATATTGATACAGTAAAAAATATATTAAATATTATTGATAATGAAACATGTTTATTAAATAAATTAGTACCAAATATACCATTTATATTTATAAAAGAAAAAATAAGTAATAAATGTTTATATAATGTACCTACTTATTATAATAATTTTAAAGAAAATATTGATTTATTAAATAACAAAAATATACCTATTAAAGTTATGTTAAATTATCCTATATTTTTTATAAATAATGTAGAAAAAAATAAAGAGATTATTAAAAAATTAGAAGATTTAAATGTTAATGTATTAAATGTATTAACACATATTGGAAATATAATAGTAGGTAATATAGATAAAGTAATAGAAAATATAAAATTATTAGAATATCATAATATAGAACTTACTGATGATGATAACAATAATGGATATACAATATTAGGTATGAATAATTTAGATATGAAAATAGATTATTTAATAGAAACTAATAAATGGAAAAAAAGTTTAGGAAAAAAACATGATAATATAGATTTAATTAGAGCATTAGTTATAAAAGATAATTATGTTAATTGGAAAAATAATTTTATAAATAATATAGAAAAAAATGAATTATTTGATACTAAAACAATAAATACTGATATTATTGATGAATTATATAAAAAATATCCTATTTTAAACTTATTAGATAACAAATATTTATATGAAGATAATTATAAAATAAATGATTGTATAATTAGTAGACATAGATTATTATCTAATTTATACAATTATAAAGGGCAAGATAATATTTTTATTAATTCTTTAAAATATAAAACATTTATTAGTGAAGAAAATATGAATAAAATTATAAATATAATTAATGAAATGAGTTGATAATATGTTAGTTTATTTAAAACAATATAATATTACAGATAATGATATAGATAATATATTAAAAAAGTATGATGATAATATTATTAAAGCATTAGAATATTCTAAAACTAATGTAATAGATATTATAAAATGTTTAGAAGAATATAAAGTTAATGATATAAAGAATGTAATATTAAATAGAATAGATTTATTATTTATGTCTGTTAATACTTTAAAACAAAATTTTACTAAATTAGATAAAAATATGATAAGTTTTATTATAAATAACTCTATTGATGATTTAATTAATTTTAATATATAAAATTGCATAATATATTAAAATGTGTTAATATTTAAGTAGAGTAAGAAAGTACTCAAAAATTTAAAAATAAAGAAATTATATACGAAGATTGAATTATATAACCAATCTCTCTCATAGAAACATTTGTTCGCATGGGGGGGGTTATACTTATATAATTTTTTTATATGGAAAAAGAGGTATATATGAAGAAAAGATATATAGTAGTGTTAGTAATAATGATAGTATGTATATTAAGTACAATAAAGTTTACATATGGAAGATTTACATATGAAAGTGAAGTATTAGGTACAGTAACAACAACATCAAGAAATCCATTTGAGAGTGGTACACTTGCATACAGTATAGTAGATAATGCAATGAAAGCAAAAGAAAATACAGATAGTACAATATATAGTGAAACAACTTTAACTACGCCTGCAAAAGATATAAGTGAAGAAACAGAAAGAACATTATCAGTAACAGAAGATGATTTAGGAAATTCATACTACTTTAGAGGAAATGTTAAAGATAACTATGTAGATTTTAATAATATGTGTTGGCGTATCGTAAGAATAGAAGGAGACGGTTCCGTAAAATTAATATTAGAAGATAAAACACAACCATGTAAAGATGCAACAGGGGGAGACAATGCATTTATAGGAACAGGACAATATGGATATAATAATACAACACTAAATGGAGTAGAAAATGTTAAAGTAGCAGATTATGAAAAATGTACATCTAATTCAAATGATTGTATGAAAACTAAATTTGATA
>CANRDR010000023.1 GCA_947629425.1 uncultured Bacilli bacterium
AAGATAATGAAAGATATTTTTATATAAATGTAAAAAATAGTAAAGATAATAATGAATCAGATACAGATATAGGATATGTATTAACAATAGAAAATGATAGTAACTCAAAAGGATTATATAGATATATAGATTCATATGGAAATAGTAATGATGAATATGTTAAAACATTAGAAATAGAAGAACATATATTAAATGACTATAATAAAGAAGAAAGATTTAAAATAAGAGTAAAAAGTGAAAGTGCAGTAAAAACAGAAATAAAATATAAAGTAAAAATAAATTGTTATCAAAAAGAAGAAACTGGAATAGTAAATCCATATAAAGAGGGAACACTTGCATATTCTATATTTGAAAATGCAAAAAATGCATATATAAAAAGTAGTGAAGATAAAACAATATTATCAAGAATACCAAAAACAGTGCCAGCACAACAGGTAAGTAGTGATGATGAAAGAACATTATCAATGACAGAAGATGACTACGGTAATTCATACTATTTTAGAGGAAATGTAATAGATAATTATTTAAACTTTAATAATATGTGTTGGAGAATAGTAAGAATAGAGGGAGATGGTTCAATAAAGTTAATATTAGAAGACAAAACAACAACATGTGAAACAGCAACAGGAGGAGCAAATGCATTTATAGGAGAAGGTGCATGGGGTTATAAAGGGAAAGTTTCAAGCACTAGTGATCTTTTAGATTTTGATTATGAAAATAATGTAGGTGGTAAATTAGAAAATAGACCAGGTGCAAAACAATTAATTGATGAATGGTTAAGTAATTTTGATAAAGAATTACTAAAAGAAGACAACTGGTGTATAGGAAATTTAACGAATTGGTATAAATGGGGAGATTGGAATAACATTATTAATAATAATGATATCAAGAAATTTGTTTATTCTGAAGCGGTTAAAAGAACAACTGGTTTAAAAATTACAAATTTAAAGTGTGAAGAAAATAATAAATCAATAAAAGATTATGGAGGATTATTAACAATAGATGAATTTTTAAATGCAGGTTTTAATACAGCATTAAATATAAGCCATGATAATGTATATTTACAATTAAAAAATAATACTTCTGAATGGTGGTTATTAAGTGTTTATGGTCGTAATTTATATACAAGTCATGGAAGTTTTTGTGTTCTTCATAATGGTGGAGATGGTATAAATGCTCTACATATGATACGTCCATCCATAGTACTAATCCCAAATATTGAACTAATAAAAGTTGATGGAACAAAAGAAAATCCATATTTGATTTAATTTTGCTAGCCCATAAACTAGTATTTTTTTCTTTTATTATAAAAAAAGTATAAAAAAATTTAAATGTTCGACACCAACTGACACAGTTCGTGAATATTTTGTGTTAATATAGCAACTAACACATCAAATTGTGGGAGAATGATACCTTCCTAGAATAAGTGGAGGTATATATGATGAAAGAAAAAGTATTTTATCAAATAGTTATATTCTTGTTAATTTTTATTATAATTTATCTATTAAATAGATAAATTATAAAACATCATAGACATAACAAAATGTATCATCTTAGATAAACTAGATGTTTAAAAATAAAAAAACAAGACATTCTTTTCCACAGTGGGGTTTTGGAATGTCTTTCGAACATAATCGGAAGGCATCAAACTTCCATGTTTGATGTGTTTTAATTTACCTATCCAACTAATTTATAACATAAATAAATTTAGTTGTAAATGATAAATTTAAAAGTTATTTATTCTTTTTTAATTTAAATGTATTTATATTTAACAAAATATATGCTATTAAAATAACTAAACACATAATCCAATGAATATCATAAGTTACAAGTAAAAATATTAAATTATCTAAAAAATATGAAGTAATAAAATATAAAATAATAATTAAAAATATAGGATAAATCCATTTCTTTTTAGTAATTTCATAGCTAATATCAAATAATATTTTACTACATAAACATAAATAAACATATATAGTAAATAACCAACTAAATGAAAGTAAATTTTCTATATTATTTATAAAATCTAATAAACTTATCTTTTTTAAAATAACATATTCAGGATATTTAAATAATTTAATTAAATCTATACCTAATATACCTTGAGTAATTAACATATATATAATTAAAACTAAATTACTAAATAAATAATGTCTAATTAATCTTTTATTCTTATCTTTAAACTTATAATTAATACCACCTAGTAATATATTAGGAACTACACTATATAAAGCAAATTCAAAAGATACTTTTAATACTTTAATAAAACTAACATTAAATAAAGGAAAATAATTTAAAAATCTTATTTCAGGTATTAAAGTAATATAAGAAAATCCTAATATTAATAAACATAATATAAGTAATATAGAAGATATTTTAAAACTAACTTTAATATTTTGAATATTAGTATATATTATTGCAAGTAATAAAGGTAAGACAATAACAAATTTATTAGTATCAATTAAATATATACTATTAATTAAATTAATAAATTCAACTAAACCTATAATTAATAATATAAATATAAGAATAAACATAATAATTTTTTTAAATTTACTACTATTATAAAAAGACATATTATTAATAATATATAATAATATAACTCCAAAAAACGTACCTAAAATTAAACAAAATATAGTACTTTCTTTAGCAGAGGACAATATTCTAGATATACCTATACCTAAAAATAATGCTTTAGATAGAAAATGTGTTAAAGATAAATAATCAAATTCATTACTTTTCTCCATGTTCCCCTCCAATAGTATTTAATATTAAACCTTTCTTAGTTATTTCAAGATTAACATCTATATCAATATCATTATCATAAAAATTATATTTAAGTGTACCAAACTTTCTATATATATAATCATTAATACCTAATATATCACTTTTATCTTTTTTTAATTTATTAATTAATTTAACAATATTTTCTTTTATAGAATTAGAAGAATGTTTATTTAAATCTTCTATAGTTTTTATCTTTTTTAAATCCATATTAGTTCCTACTGAATCTAAATTAGCCTTTATATCTATTTTTAATTTAATTTTATTATCATCAAATTTATAGCTAGTTTTATTTTGTTCTATTTTTAATACATATGGACAATCTTCATATATAAAATTTAAAAATATTTGATTATTAGTATCACTTATAATATTAATTAATTTTATTTCATCTTCATTTAAAGAACCAACTATTTTTTGTTTATTAAAATAATATGCTTCATCAATAGTTAGTTTTTTATCTTTAACACTTATTTTATTTAAAGTAATATCTATATAAGGATTAACATAATTATATAATTTTTGTAAAAAATCATATTTAGTAGTAGCACCACTATTATTGCTATAAGTTATTATTCCTCTTACTTTTTCTCCTAATATTGGATTATCTTCATCTTTTGTTTTTTGTAACTCTTCTGCATCATCTGTTACTAAAATAAAATAATTAGTATTTAACTGTATACTTTTTTCAAAATAATTTAACAAATATTCTAAATCTTCATTAACAACATCTTTAGAAAATATTACTGCATTAGTATGTACAAAGTATAAATTTTTAGAAATACTTAATGAAGCATTATCTAAAGCATCTTTTAAATTGCTACCTTTTCCTTCTACAAAATACGCTACTTTTTTGCTCTTATTTTCACTTTTTTCTTCTTTATATAATTCTATATAAGTTACATATTTATCATCTTTTTTATCTACTATAATACTAGATACTATTGCAATATCATTTAAGCTTTTATAGTTAGTATTACATCCTGATAATGTTAAACTAATTAAAATTAAAAGTATTATTTTTTTCATGATTTGCTCCTTTTAATATTATTAGTTAAATATGCACTTCTTTTATTATTCATTTTAGAAAAAATTGTTTCTTTTAAATAAGCCAAGTCTAATGGTTTAACTGGAAATGTATAATTATAATAGAATGATTTGTAGCTAACAATATTTATTAAAAATAATATAATTGATATACATATTCCATATAATCCATAGAATGCAGCAAGTAGTAAGAAAATAAATCTCCATAATCTTATAGCACCTGTCATATCATTATCGGTGAATATTAAACTAGTTATATATGTAATTGCAACAACTATTATCATTATAGGACTAACTATTCCAGCATTAACTGCTGCTTCTCCTAAAATTAAAGCACCTAATATACTTATTGCAGAACCGTAAGAATTAGGAAATCTTAAATCACTTTCTTTTAATATTTCACAAATTATTAACATAATTAATGCTTCAACTATTGCAGGAAAGGGAACACCACTACGTTGGGTTGAAAAATTAATTAAAAGAGGGAGTGGTATTGTTTCTTGATTATAATTTGTTGCCGCAATATAATAGGCAGGTATCATAATCGATAGAAAAAAACAAGTAACTCTTAACATTCTTAAGAAGTTGCTATTTATAGATTTTATATAATTATCTGTATTAGGATTAAAATAATCCGCTAAAAAAGAAGGTAATATTAGTGCAAAAGGGGAGTTGTCTACTAATATAACTAATTTACCATTTAATAAACTAGTACATATTAAATCAGGTCTTTCTGATAATTTAATTATTGGAAATGGATTTTTATTATTACCTAAATGTTTTTTTAATACTCCTGCATCGAGTATTCCATCTATATCTATATTTTTTATCTTTTTTTCTATATCTTTAACTAATTTCATATCAGTAATATTATCTATATATAATATATTTATTATAGTTTTAGTATCTCTACCTATAGTATCTACTTTATGTTTTAAATGTCTTGTTTTTAATCTTCTTTTAATTAAACCCAAATTCTTTTGTATATTTTCAACAAATGAATCTTTTGGTCCATATAAAGATGGTTCTGTAGTAGATTCTGCTATACTTCTATCTAAATCAGCTTTAGCCTCAATACCATATATTTTATTAAATACAATTATTATTGCATAACCATTAAAAAGATAATATTCTATTTTATCTTTATTATCTATTAAAATAAAATGTGGTGACGGTATGCTTTTCATTATGTTAAGTATGTTAGAATTATTAGAAATACCTTTTAATATATAATCATTAATTCTATCTCCACTTGATAAAGTTTCTAGATAGAATAAGTGAACAGTATTAAACTGAACATTAATTTTTTTATATATTAAATCTCCACAATCTTTTAATTCATCGAATACATAATTAACAAGTTTATTCATACTCGTCACCATTTATAGTATGTATTTTTATAATTTATTTATACAATATTATTTGATATAAAAAAAATATTAAAGTATAATTAAATTAATAAAAAATATATTTTAGTAGGTGAAATATGGAAGAATATGGAGAAATTATAAAAAATGCTAATTTAAAAGATTATAATACTTATAAAATAGGAGGTATTTGTAAATATTTAATTAAACCATATAATATAGAATGTTTAAAAAAATTAATAGAATATTTAAAAGAAAATAATTTAAAATATTTTATATTAGGTAAGGGTAGCAATGTTATACTTCCAGATTCTATATTTAGTGGTGTAGTTATTTTATTAAGCAATATAAACAAAATAGAAATAAATAATGATATTGTATATGCTGAAGCAGGCATTACTTTAAATAATTTAATAAATACTTTAATTAATAATAATTTAAAAGGATTAGAAAACTTATATGGAATACCTGGTACTTTAGGAGGTGCTATAGTTCAAAATGCAGGTGCTAATAAAGTAACTATAAGTGATTATTTAGTCGATGTAACTTATTTAGAAGATGGAATAATTAAAACATTAAAAAAAGAAGATTGTAATTTTAAATATCGCTCTAGTAATTTTAAAAATGATAAAAATAAAATAATACTTTCATGTACTTTTAAATTAGATTATGCTAATAAATCTGATATGGAAAAAACAATAAAAGAAAACTTATTAAAAAGAAAAAATACACAACCTTTAGAATATCCTAATGCAGGTAGCGTATTTAAAAATTTAGATACTATTTCAGCAGGTAAACTAATAGAAGATAATAATTTAAAAGGTTATCATATAAATGATGCTTATATATCAGAAAAACATGCTAATTTTATAATAAATAAAGGTAATGCTACATCTCAAGATATAAAAGATTTAATTAATTATATTAAAAAAACAATAAAAGAAAAAGAAAACATAGATTTAGAATTAGAACAAGAAATAATTAATTATTAAATATATTAACTTTAAAACATTACTTTTAAAGTTTTTTTATTAATATACTATTTAATAACAGAAAAATAATTGACATATTAGAGTTTATATATGATATAATAATTAAGTATAATAAGGAGGTAAAATGTGATGAAAAAAAATAATATTTTATTAACTATTTTAGCCCCTTTTAAATACTTTTTTTTAGGATGTTATTTTACTATGTATGGTATATTATATCCATTTTTATTTATATATAATAATATATCAGGATTAATATTTAGAATTTATAATAGCAATGAAAAAAAGAAAAGCAAAAATGAAGTATTAGCAGTTGCAAATTTAAAACAAGAAAAAAATAAAAATGTTAGTTATATTAATAAAGAAGTTTTAGAGAAAAATAAAATTGATAAAAAAAAGAAAAAGGTAAATATAAATAAAAAATTACAAGGTAGAGATTATTTAATAACAGAAATTAATAAATCTGAAAGTGCAAGATTAGAAATTCCTGTTACATTTAAGTATCAAGCAATTAGTGACGGAAAAGTAGTTACTGGATATGTAGATGCATTTAGTAAACAAGAAGTTTTTGAATTTTTGGAATCACAAAATTATAAAGTATTTAAACTAGAATCTAATAAGTGGATTGAATTATTTTATGGTAGAAAACAGTTTACAAAAAGAAAATTAAAAACAAAAGATTTGATATTTTGGTTAACTCAACTATCTACTTATTTAAAAAGTGGTATTCCTTTAACTGATGCAATGAGAATACTTTCAATGCAATTGGGAAAAAGAGATTATATAAAGAAAAGGATTTTTGAAAGTGTTGTTTTTCAATTAATAATGGGTGAAAGTTTTAGTTCGGCTTTAGAAAAACAAGGTAATGCTTTTCCATCACTTTTAATTAATATGGTTAAAGCAGCAGAAGCAACAGGAGAATTAGAAGCAACATTAGATGATATGGTATCATATTATAATGAAATAGAATCTACTAGAAAACAAATGATTAGCGCATTAACATATCCAACTGTAGTTATGATTTTTTCATTAGCAGTAATTACATTTATGTTAGTATATATAGTTCCACAATTTTCTGGAATATATGAATCTGCAGGAATTGAACTTAATGGATTTACATTATTTATTTTGTCAGCAAGTGAATTTTTAAAAGCAAATATTTTATACATATTACTTATAATTATTTTAATTATTTTAGTAATAATAATAATATATAAAAAAATAAAAGCAGCAAGATATTTTATGCAAAATTTTGCTATGCATTTACCTGTATTAGGAAAAATAATTATTTATAATGAATTAACTATTTTTACAAAAACATTTTCATCTTTGTTAAAGAATAATGTATTTATTACAGAAAGTATGGAAATATTGTCTAGAATAACAAATAATGAAATATATAAACAAATAATGTTTGATACTATAAATAATATTGCTGTTGGAGAAAAAATTAGTACTTCATTTAAAGATAATTGGGCAATACCAGAAGTTGCTTATTTTATGATAGTTACTGGTGAATCAACAGGTGAACTTGCAGAAATGATGGGAAAAGTAAGTAATTATTATCAAGAAGAACATAAAAATATAATTAATGCATTAAAATCTTTAATAGAGCCTGCAATGATTATATTATTAGCAGTAATTGTAGGAGGAGTCGTTATTGCTATAATAGTACCTATGTTTAGTTTGTATAATAAAATAAGTTAGGTGGTTATATGTTATATATAGTATTCGTAATAGGAGTTATTTTTGGTTCTTTTTATAATGTTGTTGGTTTAAGATTACCTAAAGGTGAATCTATTGTTACACCAGGATCACATTGTCCTAAATGTGGTCATATGTTAAGGTGGTATGAAAATATACCATTATTAAGTTATATATTTTTAGGTGGTGCATGTAAATCATGTAAAGAACCAATTAGTGCAATGTATTTTATAATGGAATTATTATCTGGTACTTTATTTGCATTATGTTATAAAGTTTTTGGAATAAGTATAGATTTTTTCTATTCTTTAATTATTTCAAGTTTAGTAATAATTATTTTTGTAAGTGATTCAAAATATATGATTATTAATGACAGTCCCTTAGTAATATCAATGATATTAATATTTTTTATTAAATTATTTACTTTAGGTTTAAAAAGTTCATTATTATCATTACTAAGTGGATTAGTTATATTTATATTAGTATATTTATTAAGAGTAATAGGATTTATTTTATTTAAGCAAGAAGCACTGGGTGGTGGAGATATAAAACTTTCTTTTATAGCAGGAATGATATTAGGAATAAAATTTGGTATAGTATATATAATTTTAGCATCTTTTTTAGCGTTTCCTTATGCTTTATATATAACAATTAAAAATAAAGAAAATATGTTACCGTTTGGACCATTTTTAGTATCAAGTTTATTAATAGTATTTTTAAATATTCCAATATTAAATTTATTAATAAATAGTCTTATACATATTTAGATTGAAAAAAAAATTAAAATATTATATTATTAACTTAAGAAAGGAAATATATTTATGAAAAATGCTATATTTAAAAATTTTTCAAAAAAAATATTAAAAAGTCAAGCATTTGTAAGTTTTATTATAGTTGCTGTTTTAGCAATAGGAATAATTGGTACAAGTTATGCATTATATATGGATGTAGATACTGATACTAATTATCAATTAGTAAATATTGGAGATTTAGCTGTAAGTTTTAATAATGGAGAAAATACTATAGAATTAGAAAATATGTTACCTATGGATAATGATATAGCATTAGAACAAAAAGATAACTTGTTTTCATTTTATATATATAATAAAGGTACATATATTGCAAATTATGATATTAAATTAGTTCCTAATGATGATAATGAAATAGATATGGAATATATTAATTATCAATTATGTGTTGATAATTTAAAAAGTTGTGAAGAGATAAATACTTTAAGTAATACTAAAGATAATATAGTTTATACAGATGAATTAAATGCAAAAAAACAAAATGATTCAAGTAATCCTAGCGCATATTATTTTTTAAGAGTATGGGTTAATAATAAATATAAATCTAATGTAAAAAAGAAAATAGGTTTAAAAGTAGTAATAGAAGTAAGAAATGCAAAAGGTACTATAAATAATAAAAATACTTTAGCTAATAATATATTAACTAATAATAATATTATTATAAATGATAAAAAAGCAACTTTATTTGATAAAGAAATAAATGAAGTAGGATTATATAAAATAAATGATAATGATGGAATTTCATATTACTTTAGAGGAAATAGTAGATATAATTATATTAATTTTGCTAATATGTGTTTTAGAGTAGTTAGAATACTAGGAAATGGTTCTACTAAATTAGTATTAGAAGATAAAGATAATACATGTGAAAATTCTAATATTAATTATATAGTTAATAATTTAGATGAATTTAAAGATAGTAAATTAAATAATTATTTAGAAAAATTAGATAATATTTGGTATATAGATAATGAAGTTTATAGTGATGAATTAGGTAATAATTTAACAGATTTTACAAATGAAACTTATTATTATAAATCTTATATAAATTTAATTAAAAATAAAATAGATAATATAATATATAATGATAAAATAGAAAATTATGTTGGAAGTTTATCTAGTGATGAAATAATATTAGCAGGTGCTTCTTTAAAAGAAAATAATGAAAATTATTATTTGAATAATAAAAATAATTATTATTTAATAAATAATTCTAATTATAATAATAAAGTTATGTATAAATATGCTATTATTGATGGATTAATAAAAGAAGTTAGTAGCAATAATAATATTGGTTATAGACCATCTATAATATTAAATAAAGATATTTTATATAATAATGGAGATGGAAGTAAAGAAAATCCATATACCATAAAATAATTACACTTTAAATATAGTGTAATTTTTTTAAACTTTATTTAACAAATATTTAAATATTTCAATATGTAAATATTCATCTTCTATTATTCTATTAAGTAGTTTTTTTATATATTTATCAGAAATAATAGTAATATCTTTTTTATAATTTTCTATAGCTTTTTCTTCTATTATTATATTATTTTTTAACATTAATTTAATATTTGAATTATAATCTATAAAACTACTATTCCAATAAGTTAAGTTATTATATAAATTCTTATTTATAAAAATAAATTTAGGATTTATACCTAGTAATTTTATAGTTTTTCCTAATAATTCTAAATGAAACATTTCTACTTTAGCAATATTTTGCATTATATTAGAAAATTCTTGATTAGTATTAAATTTATCAAAATATTGATAAATATATTGTGTAATAGCACTTAATTCACTTATATTACTAGAATAATCATTTAATAAAATATTTGCATAATAATAATTTTTTTCTTCTACTTTTATTTTAGGATATGGTTTATTAACTTTAAATATCATTGTTATCACCTTAATAATATATATTATTTTAAATATATATTTATTTATATTATTGATTTTATTATAAAAATATTATATTATATATTTAGATAATATAGACTGCGTAGGAGTTGAATTTTATGAAAAAATTAATAAGTATAATAGTATTGAGTTTTATTTTTACTTTAACTGTAAATGGAGCCTCTTTAAATACAAATATATATGATGGAGATAATATATATGAATGTACTAATTTACAAGATAAAGGTAGTATTTCAACGAATGATATAGCGTATTACAGCTATTGTATGAAAGTAGATTGTAAAAATAGAAATTATAATATTGAATTTTATTCAAAAAGCAATAGTGATGTAGTTTGTTATAATGGTAATACTAATCCATATCAAAGTGTTGCTAAGAATGGATGTAATGATTATCAACAAACACAAATTTGTAATGAAAATGAAATTAAATATTGTACAATGATATTAAAATATGATTGCAATAGAAAAAGTGATGGTACTTTATTTACAACTACAACTACTACAAGAACAACTACTACTAAAACAACAACAACTAAAAGACCTACTACTAAAAATCCAACTACTAATACCACTACAGTTACTCCATCTAATACAAAATTAAAAGTTCTTGCTTTATCAAATGGTTCAATTAATTTTAATAGTGATGTTTATGAATATAATATAGTTGTTACATCTGATGTTACTGATATAAGTGTATCAGCATTACCAATAGATGAAAATAGTACTGTATCTATTACTGGTAATGAAAATATTATAAATGGTAGTGTTATAATTATAAAAGTTACAGGAACAGATGGTAGTTTTAGTGAATATAAAATTAATGTTTCAAAAGCAGTAAATATAATAAAATCCAATAATAAAAATTTAAAAAAATTAGATATAAAAGGTTATAATATAAATTTTAGTCCAACTACTTATGAATATGATTTAACTATACAAGATGGTATAGATAAATTAGATATAGATTATGAACCACAAGATACTTTAGCTAGAGTAACAATAACTGGTAATGAAGAATTAGAAGATGGAAAAATAATAAGTATAAGTGTAATAGCAGAAGATGGTAGTATGGGTTCTTATTCTATTAATATTAAAGTTAAAAAGAAAAGTAAACTTATATGGATATTATTTATTATAGTAGTAATATTAGCCGTTTTAGCAGGAGGATATTATGTATATAAAAAATTTATCCAAAATAAAAATGGAGATAAATATGAATATGAATAGGAAATTATTAATTATTTCAATATTAGTATTTTCTTTTTTTATTTTTGATATAAAAGTTAATGCAGTAGAACCAGAATGTAGATTATATAGTGAAACAGATTGTGATCCATTACCTGTAATGGATCCTTCTGGAAATGTAACTGGCGGTAATTCTAATTGTAAATGGGATTATAATCAAAAAATATGTATGGGTAAAAGTGAAAGAATTATTGATTGTAATACTATTGAAAACAATGATGGAAATGTTTGTGAGATTCAACCAGGCTGTGTTTGGAAAAGTGGAAAATGTCAAGATGAAAAATGTGATAAAAATGATGAAGCAAATTGTAAGGGATCTAAAAATTGTATTTGGGATGTACATAATAATAAATGTATAGATTATAATTCTAAATATTATGAAGTATATATAGATTGTAACAAACTTAGTGAAAATAAATGTAATGAAACCAAAGCATGTAGATGGGATTCAAGTTCACAAATTTGTGTGCAAGATATAGTTTGTGAAAAACTTACAGAAAAAAAAGAATGTGATATTTTTAGAAAATGTCAATGGAGAAATAATGAATGTACTGAAAGATATGTAGCAAATAAACCATGTGAAGAAGCAAGTATAAAAAAAGTATTAAGATTATTTGGATATTTAATACAATTATTAAGATTAGCAATACCATTAATTATAATAATATTAGGAACATTTGATGTATATGAAGCAGTAGTAGATAAAGATGAAAAATTATTAGGAAAAAAGATAAAACAATTAGGAATAAGAATAATAGGAGGAGTATTTATATTCTTTATACCAACAATATTAAATGCAATATTTGTTTTATCAGATAAATTAAATATAATGTCAACAAGTGAATATCAAGCGTGTGAGACATGTTTATTAAAACCATCTAAATGTGTAATTAATGAATCTGAAGAAGAAAATAATAACAATAATAATAGCAATAGTAATAATAGTAACAACAATAGTAATAATAATACAAATAAAACTAAAGATGAATATTGTAATCAATTTAATGATGCTTATACATGTGCAGCACATGTTTTAAATGATGGTTGTGGATGGGATAATGCTAACAATAAATGTATTTATAAATCATAAAAAATATGCTATTATAAACTAAGTTGGAGTGATAACTATGAAAAAAAATATTATATTTACTTTAATATTATCTTTTGTTTTTAGTTTAAATGTATTTGCAATGACTGAAAGTGAAGCAAAAAATATGGCTTCTAATTATAAAAGTTGCAATGAAATATCAAAAGCATCATTTTCAAGTAAAAGTGATTTAGAACAAGTATGTCATGCAAAAGGTTGTGGATATAATTCTAATAAATGTTTTGAAATAAAAGATATTAGTACATGTGATAGTGATATTAATTCATGTGCAAAACTATTTAAAACATGTAATGATGTTAATAGTAATAAAATTATAAATTTTGGTGTAAATAGAGGAGGAACTGATAAAAAAATTTGTGAGGCTTTAGGTTGTAAATATGATGTATATTCTTTACAATGTTCTGGTACAGTTAACACAACTACAACAACAAAGTCAACAAATAAAAAAACTACAACTACAACAACAAAATCTACAAATAAAAAAACTACTACCACAACTACTAAGACTACAACAACAAAATCTACTAATATAAAATTTAATTCTTGGGAAGACTGTGAAAAAAATCCTCAAGAATGTGCTAAATTATATAAAACTTGTGAAAGCACAAATTATGTTAATAAGGATGCAGGTGTTTTTGATGAAACAAGTATAAAAATAATTGCTCAAGCTGTATGTTCTTATATAGCAGAAGGATGTGAGCTTCAGCAAGGGATAGATGGTCAAATATGTCAAAAAAAACCTACAAGTAACGATGCAGGTTATGATTTAGATTATGCGGCGGAAAAATATAGTTCATGTCAAGCTATTTCAGATGATGATAGTTTGGATCCAGGATCTCAACATAATATTTGTTCTCACAAAGATGGCTGTTCATGGGATGATACTTCAAATACATGTACTGGGCATGCTACTGGAAAATTTGATCCTGTAATTGAATGTACAAGATTTACTTTAGAATCAGAATGTAATCATTATAAAAAATGTACTTGGAGTCCTGTAACACAAAAATGTTATGATGAAATTAACTGTGAACAATTATTAGTAAAAGAAGAATGTGATTCTTTTAGAAAATGTCAATGGAAAAATAATGAATGTACTGAAAGATATGTAGCGAATAAACCATGTGAAGAAGCAAGTGTAAAAAAAGTATTAAGATTATTTGGATATTTAATACAATTGTTAAGATTAGCAATACCATTAATTATAATAATATTAGGAACATTTGATGTATATGAAGCAGTAGTAGATAAAGATGAAAAATTATTAGGAAAAAAGATAAAACAATTAGGAATAAGAATAATAGGAGGAGTATTTATATTCTTTATACCAACAATATTAAATGCAATATTTGTTTTATCAGATAAATTAAATATAATGTCAACAAGTGAATATCAAGCGTGTGAGACATGTTTATTAAAACCATCTAAATGTGTAATTAATGAATCTGAAGAAGAAAATAATAATAACAATAATAATAGTAATAATAGTAACAATAGTAACAATAATACAAATTTTAATTCTTGGGAAGAATGTGAACAAAATCCTCAAGAATGTGCTAAATTATATAAAACTTGTGAAAGTACAAATTATATAAATAAAAATGCTGGTACTTATGATGAAGTAACTATAAGACTAATTGCAAAAGCAGTATGTCCATATATAGCAGAAGGTTGTAATTTTGACGAAGAAACTTCAATATGTCAAATAAAACCTACAAATTAGTAATTCTATTTAGAACTATAGCAAATAGTAAAGCTGTAACAAATAAGATAAATATTACTTAATTGATTATTTAAAGAAATTTATCTAAAGTATAGGGAAGTAAAATATTGTTTTACTTCTTTTATAATTAAAAAATTGAAATGTTTTAAATTTCAATCTTTTGAGGTAATTTTTAAATTATAAACTTATACTTTTTATTTTACTTTTTGATAATCCTGTTAGTTTACTTATTATATCTATTGGAAATTTTTCTTTTAGCATATTAGTTGCAATTGATAAACTTTTTTTAGTTTCTCCTTGTGAAATTCCTTGGGCAATTCCACGTGCAAGACCTTCTTTTCTTGCACAAATTTCTCTTGATTTTGCAATCATTCTATCATCTTTTTCTTTATCATATAAGCCCATTATATGTTCTTCTTCTGATAATCTTTCTACTTCTTCCACTATATATTCACCTAACTTTCCTAGATATAACGTATTTTCTTTTAATTCTTTTATTTCTTTACTTATGAATATTTTTATTAATTTCTTTACGTCTTCATCATAACACATATCATCTATTTTTTCCATATTTATATGTTGTATTTCTATTAAGTCATTTAATTTTTCACCATATTGGTCTTTTAAATGATATACTAATTTAGGTTTCTTTATTATAGATTTTAGATTTAAATTTATTTGTATTAATCTTTCTGCTTCTTCATATGTTGTTTCTGTAGTTAATTGATTAGAAAATGCTTTTAAAGCATATGATTCATTTCTTATTAATTTAGTTTTATCTAAATTTCTATTAACTTCTATATTAACATATCCTATATTTTTTATATAAACTATTAAATCAACAATTTTCTTTTTATCTAATTTATTTAATTTAATAAATTCATTATTTTTAATAGTTATATCTTCTTCTTTAATATTTATATTTAATAAAGTATTAATAAGAAATGCTAA